>NZ_WXWS01000591.1:0-5575 GCF_009904715.1 Vibrio sp. V42_P2S4T144
TACCACCCATTCTCTTTACCTCGGGTCTTTAAACAAACAAAAATATTTCAAGAGTTTAACGTCTATTGACGATAAGCTCGCCAACTAAGCAGCCAAAATGTGACACCTGCGATACCGCAGGCCAACGAAAGCTGCTCAAAAGCATCGTTCACCAATATTGCCGAGCATACGACTAAAGTCGCGCCAACGCCAAACAAAAACTTTCCTGTCGCCTGCTGGCGCTTGCTCTGGCGATACCCTTGATAAAGCTGATCCATACGTTGATTCATCGCTTTACCTTGTTTCAGGCTATCGTAAAGTAGCTCTGGCAGTTCAGGTAATTTCTCTGCCCAAAATGGTGCGCGGTCTTTAATCGCATTCACTAGAGCTTGCGGCCCAACTTGATTCATCATCCATTCCTCCAGGAATGGTTTTGCGGTCTCCCACAAATCGAGTTGAGGATATAGCTGCCTACCAAGCCCTTCCACGTACAATAGCGTTTTTTGCAACAGTACAAGCTGTGGCTGAACCTCCATATTGAATCGACGTGCCGTGTTGAACAAATTCAACAACACATGACCAAAGGAGATTTCGCACAATGGCTTAGCAAAAATAGGCTCACACACAATGCGAATCGCGAACTCAAACTCATCGACATTGGTATCCGCAGGCACCCATCCTGAATCCACATGTAACTCAGCCACTCGGCGGTAGTCACGATTGAAAAACGCCAGGAAGTTTTCCGCCAGATAACGCTTGTCTTCGCTATTAAGTGTACCAACGATTCCGCAATCTAGCCCAATCCACATTGGGTTCTCTGGATGTTCGGGTTTGACGAACACATTACCCGGATGCATATCGGCATGGAAAAAGCTGTCTCGGAACACCTGAGTGAAGAACACACTCACACCGCGTTCCGCGAGCAATTTCATATTGGTGCCATTTGCTTTCAAGCCTTCAATATCAGAGACTTGAATGCCATATATTCGCTCAGAAACCATGACAGTTTCATTACTGAAGTCGGGAAAAACTTCAGGAACATACAATTCTTCGCTGCCCTCAAAGTTGCGGCGCAACTGAATGGCATTCGCCGCCTCACGTCGCAAGTCGAGTTCATCAAGCAGGGTTTTCTCGTACTCACGCACGACTTCAACTGGTTTTAAACGACGTGCTTCAGGCATCGCTCCGGCGACTATACGCGCCATTCGGTGCATCAGTTTTAGATCTGAATCAATGACTGGGCGAATATCTGGGCGGATAACCTTTAATACCACTTCTTGGTTAGTGTCTTTTATGCGCGCAGTATGTACCTGAGCAATCGACGCAGACGCCAGTGGTTTGATATCAAACTCGGTAAACCATTTTTCTAACGGACCACCTAATGCTTGCTCCATCTGCTTTTTTGCCAACTCGCCATCAAAAGGAGCGACTTGGTCTTGAAGTAAAGCTAGGGGATCAGCGATATGCGGAGGAAATAAGTCACGGCGCGTCGACATCATCTGACCGAACTTAATCCAAACCGGCCCCAGCTCTTGCAGTGCTAAACGCAGACGTTCACCGAGTGGTTTTTCTGGGTGCTTGTTCTTAATCCAAAACAAGCTTTTGCGCAGTAAAAGCGGAGCTTTGGTCAGTTGGTGATCGGGAAGCAGCTCATCTAAGCCGTATTCCAGTTGTACTTTGGCGATGTGGTATAAGCGCTTTAGTTCTGCTGGCGTCATGGTTTCTCCAATGCAGGCTTATCTGCATCCAGCTTATTCAGCAAAGCCGTTAAACGAGCTTCAATGCGAGAAGCCTTGCTGCGAACCTCATCAACTTGGTCGCAGAAATAGGCCACTTCTAACGGAGCGGGAGCCAGTTTCCATTCTTCAGTCACTACTTGCGCAAGATGACGCTGGTGTTTTTCTGCTTGAGACGCAAGAAAGTTGCCGATGTTTTTTGAACCTTGCACAAAGGTATGTGCGGCGACATCGCCAGTCACGCGAGACAACCACTCTTCAACATCTGGTTTGCAATCCACCATCAACTGAGAGAATTTCTGCGCCAATTGAATATCGCCTTCGAGTTCAAGTTTATCTTGTTTAATAAGACGAGTGATGTTGGCCTGATCGCGCAGCTCTGGTAACACACTCAAGTTGAGCGATAGATAGCAGTTAGGCTGCCCTTCGTAATGACCAAGCACATCAATTTGCTGACTAAAAACGAATGTCAGTGTTTTATTGATCTCTTTCAGGTGAACTTGAATAACTTGACCTTTTAGACGCGCTAAACGACGGCCCAATGCTGGGTCGTCTTTGATCAGTGTATTCAGTGACGTTTCAATCACAGCGGTGATAAGTGGTTCAAATGGCATGCCGTTAACCCTTAGAATTTATAACCGCGATGCAAAGCCACAATACCACCAGTTAAGTTGTAGTATTTGGTGTTTTCAAAACCTGCGTCTTGCATCATGCCTTCCAGCGTTTCTTGGTCTGGATGCATACGGATTGACTCCGCTAGGTAGCGGTAACTCTCTGAGTCATTCGCAACTAGCTCACCGATTCTCGGCAACAAGTGGAATGAATATGCGTCGTATACTTTCGATAACGGCTCTAGCACTGGTTTTGAAAATTCCAACACCAATAGACGGCCGCCTGGCTTCAGTACGCGGAACATTGAACGAAGCGCTTTGTCTTTGTCAGTCACATTACGCAAACAAAAACTGATGGTGATGACATCAAAATAATCATCTGGGAACGGCAGTTCTTCTGCGTTGGCTTGAACGTAGTGCACGTTACCCACAATACCGTTATCACGCAGTTTATCGCGACCAACGTTAAGCATTGAGTTATTGATATCGGCAAGGATGACATGGCCTTCATCGCCAACAATGCGCGAGAATTTCGCCGTCAAATCACCCGTACCACCACCTAGGTCAAGAATACGTTGGCCAGGGCGAGCACCACTACAATCGATAGTGAAGCGCTTCCAAAGGCGGTGAATACCACCAGACATCAGGTCATTCATGATGTCGTATTTTGTTGCCACGGAGTGGAATACTTCGGCAACCTTAGTCACTTTTTCGTCTTTTGCCACTGTAGAGAAACCAAAGTGAGTGGTTTCATTCTCTAACGCTGTATTGGATTGCAAACTTGTGTCCGTCATTCTAATTCCTCTTAGGCAGCGCTTTCCTCTACGGGGCGTTTGTTGACAAATAAAATCGCCCACTGCACTGCGGGCGATTAGTTTACTTTATCCTCAGCCGGATGTCTTTCTACTAACGGGTCATTTTCTGAAAATGCATCACTCTGCGCTAACTGCGCGAGGTCGGAAGAAATCGGTCGTTTAATTTCAACTCCCAAGTGTTTAAAGCTTTCGGCTTGGCGAATCACATTTCCGCGCCCTGTGGCAAGCTTGTTCATCGCACCTTGATAGCTTTGATTCGCCTTATCCAGCGCACCGCCGAGCCCCTCCATGTCGTCTACAAACAATCGTAATTTGTCGTAGAGTTTTGTCGCACGCTGCGCAATCATTTTGGCGTTTTCATTTTGGCGTTCATTGCGCCATAGATTATCAATGGTGCGCAATGCCACCAGCAACGTTGTTGGGCTCACCAAAATGATGTTTTGCTCCATCGCGTCTTTAATCAAGCTCGGATCGGCTTGAATCGCGACTTGGAACGCCGGCTCAACCGGGATAAACATCAGAACATAGTCCAAACTCTGAATACCTTTGAGTTTGTGGTAGTCCTTCATGCTTAACCCTTTGATATGTGCACGTAGAGCAGCTAAGTGCGCATTCAAAGCCTGATCGCGCTCAGCATCAGTTTCGGCGTTGAAGTAGCGCTCATAGGCAACCAGCGCCATTTTAGAATCCACAACCACTTGTTTGTTTTGTGGGAGATGCACAATGACATCAGGTTGGTAACGCTTGCCTGCTTCATTTTGTAAGTTCACCTGAGTCTGATATTCGTGCCCTTCACGCAAGCCAGATTCGGCAAGTACCCTAGCGAGCACCACTTCGCCCCAGTTACCTTGCTGTTTGTTGTCCCCTTTCAACGCTTGGGTCAAATTAACCGCTTCGCGCGTCATTTGCTCGTTCAAACGTTGTAGGTTTTTCAGCTCATGCACTAAGGTATGGCGCTCTTTAGCTTCTTGGCTAAAGCTGTCATTAACGTGCTTTTTGAACCCTTCTAACTGTTCTCTAAGCGGTGACAACAAGCCTTCTAAACTCTGACGGTTTTGCAAATCGACCTTCGCGGTTTTTTCTTCAAACAATTGGTTGGCCAAGTGCTCAAATTGTTGTTTCAAGCGTGCTTCCGCTTGTTCTAAAATTTGCAGTTTTTCGGCATTAGCTTGGTTAATTTGCTCATGGCGAGCTTGCTGTTCACGCAGCTGCGTTTCTAGACGTGATTTGTGTTCACGCATTTGACCAAGCTCATCAAAGTATTGCTGGCGCTCTTGCTTTACAGCCTCGAAGTAACGCAGTTTTTCCATAGCTGCCATCAGCTTTCCGTGCGTTTGACGCACTTCAAACGCGGCTTTATCGCGCTCATCATCTAACTCATCCAACTCTTGCTGAGCATCGGCAAGGCTTTGCTTGACCTGTTCAAGTTGCTGTTGATGAAGCTGTTTTTCTGAAACAAGTTGTTGCTCGAGAAGCTGAGTTTGGGTGATAAAACGCTGTTTCACCCACCAACCGGCAGCGACACCACTAAGCGTGGCAGCACAAAGAGAAGAGAGAATGAGAGATTGGTACTCAAGAATCCATTGCATAATAGCGAGTTAGCCTGTGTTTTGTATCTATAACAATGGTATTTAGACACTGGATAAATGTCCAGTTTGTTGGATGAAAAATCCTCGCATACACTAGGCCTTCCTATAATATTCTTTCTTCCGCTCAAATTATCCAAACCGAGCGGCACATCATCACGCAGAGGCATCATGAACGAGCGTCGCGCCCTAGGATTTGGGCTCTCAGCAGTATTACTTTGGTCTACCGTTGCAACCGCATTTAAACTCACGCTGGCAGAATTTACGCCGATTCAAATGCTATGCATTGCCAGCATCGTCTCTGCGATTGCGCTAACAGTAATCTGTGGTGTGCAAGGTAAATTGGGCCAGTTAAGCGCTACATTTTTCTCAAACCCTTGGTATTACCTACTGCTTGGGTTGATTAACCCTTTGGCGTATTACGTTATTCTGTTCAAAGCATATGACTTGCTGCCCGCATCTCAGGCTCAAGCGATCAACTACAGCTGGGCCATCACCTTAACGTTAATGGCCGCTGTTTTCTTAGGACAAAAGATCCGTGGTAAGGACTGGCTGGCTTGCGGTTTTAGTTATGTCGGCGTGATAGTAATTGCCACACAAGGCAATCTTTTAGGCATGGAATTTGAAAGCCCGTTGGGTGTTGGTCTTGCTCTGCTATCAACGCTGCTGTGGGCCGGTTACTGGATTTTAAATACCAAAAATAAGGCCGACCCTGTGGTTGGCGTTCTGCTCGGCTTTTTGGTCGCTATTCCATTCGCCATTGGTTTAAGTCTTTATGAAGGTGCGAGCTGGCAGGCAATCTCAATTAAAGGCTGGGCAGCGGTGACGTATGTCGGACTGTTTGAAAT
>NZ_WXWS01000483.1:0-5562 GCF_009904715.1 Vibrio sp. V42_P2S4T144
GGCATGGCCGCGATGGGGTTATTGGCTCTGTTCATCAAGCTTGATTCGCAAGACCCACATCAGGTGGTTGATGTATCAGACAAGCCACTTGAAACACAGAATTAGACTTATGTAACAAAGGTTAAAAACTAAGCTTTGTCTCCGTTATCAAAGCAGTGTTAAATGAAACCTCTCCCTCATGGAGAGGTTTTTTTATTCTCTTGCTTTAAAAGTAGCAAGAAAGGCAAGAAAGGATATCGGATGCAAGGATGGCTGGTGGTTCCCGTTTCTTTAGCGTATTTGGGAGCTTTATTTATCATCGCGTGGTACGGCGACATTCAGAAAAGGTGGCTAGCACGCTGGCGGCCTTGGATTTATAGCCTTTCCATTGCGGTGTACTGTACATCATGGACCTTCTACGGCACGGTCGGGCAGGCCAGCAGTAATCCTTGGTCTTTCTTGCCCATCTATATTGCTCCCATTTTAGTGTTTACCATCGGATGGCGCGTTTTAGCTCGGCTTATTTTGATTGCTAAACGGGAACACATCACGTCGATTGCTGACTTTATCGGAGCACGCTACGGTAAATCCCAAGGTTTGGCCGTGGTTGTTACGCTCATAGCGGTTGCGGGAATTTTGCCGTACATCGCTTTACAGCTGCGTGGTATCACTATGGGGCTTGAAATCATTGCTCCAGAGCTGGCTACTGATTTTGGTTATCAAAATGATAGCGTGTCGTGGTTTGTTGTGGTCGCATTGGCGATTTTTACGATGCTATTCGGTACCCGCCACATTGATAACACGGAACACCATCGTGGGATGATGATGGCAATTGCCTTCGAATCCATTATCAAACTGCTGGCTTTTTTAGTGGTCGGTGTCTTCATTGTTTGGTTGGCGATGAACACCGAGAGTTTGAGCTTAATTGATGTTGCCGCACAGACGTATCAGTCACCAAATATCCCGACTATATTGATTCATACTGTACTCACCATGCTGGCGATCGTATGCCTTCCGCGACAATTCCATACGATGGTAGTGGAAAATGAACGTGCTCAAGATTTGCATGTGGCTCGTTGGTTGTTCCCCATTTATCTGATCTTAATGGGGATTTTTGTTTTACCTATTGCGTGGGTAGGGCAAGGTCTCTTGAGTGGCGCTTCGCCTGATACTTATGTCATCAGTGTGCCGATGTCGGTAGGGGCGAGTGAAATCGCCTTACTTGCGTTTCTAGGCGGTACTTCAGCGGCAAGTGGCATGGTTATCGTATCGACGATTGCTTTAGCGATCATGGTCTCGAATGACTTGGTTATGCCATTGCTATTGCGTCGCATGCGACTGACGCAGCGTAACCATCATCATTTTTCTGAATTATTACTGCGGATCCGCCGTGGTTTGATTTTAGTTTTGTTGATTGGCGCGTGGTGTTTCTATCAAGCGTTGGACACCATTCATTCACTTTCTGCTATCGGCTTTCTCTCGTTCGCGGCTATCACGCAATTCGCTCCTGCGCTGGTTGGCGGTATGTATTGGCGTCAAGGGAATAAGAAAGGTGTGTATGTCGGCCTCGCGGTGGGTTTTGCTACCTGGCTGATTACGTTAATGAGCCAAACAGACATGCTTGCCGGAGACGCCAGCAATAACTTCCTGATCTGGTTGATTACGCCACCAGAGGTATTGGCTAGTTTTGATATCGCGATTTCAGATTGGGGGATGATCCTCAGTGTGGTCGCTAATGCAGTGTGTTTTGTTGTGGTTTCTATGGCTACCCGACCAAGCCTAAGTGAGCGCTTACAATCGGCATCATTCGTTGGTACACCGTTGCCTGAAAGCGAAAATATGAGTCTGTACCAGAGCCGCGTTACGGTTGCAGAACTGGAAATGCTAGCGTCCAGATTTGTAGGACGAACGCGAGTTAAAGCGGCGTTTCAAGCCTACTGGAGCCAGCAACGAGAAGAGTTGATGCCGAATCAACAAGCGCCATCTTCTCTGATTCGGCATACGGAGCGTGTGCTAGCAGGGGTATTTGGTGCATCTTCTGCTAAGTTAGTACTTACTTCCGCTCTGCAAGGAAGAAACATGCAGCTTGAAGAGGTGGCGACTATCGTCGATGAAGCCTCTGAACTGTACGATTTTAGTCGGGGTTTACTCCAAGGCGCGATTGAGCATATTGGACAAGGTATTGCGGTCGTCGATAAGCAACTACGCTTGGTAGCGTGGAACCAACGCTATTTAGAACTCTTTGAATTTCCGCCAGGCCTGATTCAAGTAGGTCGACCGATTGCGGATGTGATTCGGCACAATGCAGAGCAGGGGTTGTGTGGCCCTGGTGACCCTGATGACCACGTTCGTCGCCGTGTTTATCACCTTGAGCAAGGAACTCGGCACACCTCTTCTCGGGTTCGTCCCAATGGTCGCGTGATAGAGGTGCAAGGTAACCCAATGCCAGGTGGTGGCTTTGTGATGAGCTTTACCGACATCACCGTATTCCGTGATGCAGAGCAAGCACTGAAAGACGCCAACGAGACATTGGAAGAAAGGGTACGTCTACGGACTCGAGAATTAGAACAACTTAACAAGCAGCTGGTGGAAGCGACGCAGCGCTCGGATTTGGAATCGAAGTCCAAATCACGGTTCTTGGCGGCAGTAAGCCATGACTTGATGCAACCGCTCAACGCGGCGCGTCTATTTGCATCTTCACTATCGGAAGTCGCCAAAGACAGCGAAGCCAAAAAGCTGTCAGCACACATTGAAAGTGCTTTAGAGGCTGCCGAAGACTTAATTGGAGATTTGCTGGATATCTCGCGTTTGGAATCGGGCAAGTTGGAAGTCAACGTGCATGGCTTTGCGTTAAATGATGTGTTATCGAATTTGAATGCTGAGTTTAGTGCGTTAGCCAAACAGCAAGGTATAGAGTTCACCATGATTCCGTCCTCACTCATGGTTAAGTCGGATCCCAAACTGCTGCGCCGTGTGGTGCAAAACTTCCTGACCAATGCGTTTCGTTATAACCCGAATGGCAAAGTCGCACTCGGTGTTCGCCGCGTGAAAGGGCGAGTGCGTATTGATGTATGGGATAATGGAGTGGGGATTGAAGAAGAGAAGCAGCAAGAGATTTTTGAAGAGTTTAATCGCGGAACTCAAGTTCGTTCCGACCAAGGCCTCGGACTTGGTTTGGCGATTTCGAAAGGAATTGCTCAGGTACTTGGGCATGAAATTTCGATGCGCTCTTGGGTTGGAAAAGGCAGTGTTTTTTCCATCACCCTAGATAAAGCTGATCATGTTCAGCTTCATCCAGTTCACGTGGCAATGAGTAAGCAATCTGAACTTGGTCATCTGAGAATCCTTTGTGTCGATAATGAGCCTGACATTCTAGTCGGCATGGAAAACTTACTTTCCCGATGGGGTTGCGATACACGAGTTGCGATTGATTTAGTTGAAAGTCTACAAGCGCTTGAGGATGGTTGGATTCCGGATGTAATTTTCTCCGATTACCGACTTGATGATGGTCGTACTGGTTTAGAAGTGCTACAGCAATGCCGCCTGAGATTAGGCCACAGCTTTGAAGGCGTCATCATCAGTGCAGATCGTACCGATGATATGCTTGATGGCATCAAAGCAAATGGGTTCAGCTTTATTGCTAAGCCAGTTAAGCCGCTTAAGCTGCGTTCGGTGCTCAATCGAGTCGCTTAGGATTGGAGTGTTTGAAAAATCGCTATAAAAAGAGACCTCCGAATGGAGGTCTCGATGTTTGTAATCTTAGTTGATAGGCTGAGTTTGCCGCTTATTCTGCGACGCCGCCTTGAGTCAGTTTGGCTGGATTAAGTAATCGCTCTAGTGTGGCTCTATCCAAATCAGTTTCTTCTTCCGCGACATCAATAATCGCGCGTCCCTGTTTGTAGGCTTTTTTCGCGACTTCTGCCGCTTTTAGGTAACCAATGACCGGGTTGAGAGCCGTGACCAAAATTGGGTTTTTGGCGAGTGCTACATCCAAGTTATCTTGGCGAACTTCAAACGTCGCAATGGCTTTGTTAGCTAAAGCGGTTGCGCTGTTAGAGAGTAACTCGATGCTCTCCAATACGTTATGAGCAATAACTGGCAGCATGACGTTAAGCTGGAAGTTGCCCGCTTGGCCTGCGACGGTAATGGTGGTGTCATTACCAATGACTTGCGCTGATGCCATAGCTGCGGCTTCTGGGATCACAGGATTTACTTTGCCAGGCATGATGGAAGAACCCGGTTGCAAGCCTTGTAATTCAATCTCACCTAAACCAGCCAATGGGCCTGAATTCATCCAACGAAGATCGTTTGCGATCTTCATGATCGCAACTGCTGCTGTTTTGAGCTGTCCCGACAGAGCGACGATCGCATCTTGACTGCTTAAATTGAAAAAGAAGTTATCACTGGCCGTGAACTGAATACGAGTTGACTGGGTTAGGTTGCTAGCGAATAAGTCTGCAAAGCGTGGATCGGCATTGATCCCCGTTCCAACCGCCGTACCACCTTGGGCTAAGGCTTTTACAGCAGGAAGAGCTTGTTCAATCGCTTGTTTTGCATGCTCGATTTGGAACTGCCAACCGCCAAGTTCTTGAGCAAAGGTAATTGGCATCGCGTCCATTAAGTGGGTGCGACCGGTTTTTACAACATCTTTCAATGCTTGCTGTTTAGACTCTAGTGTTTGGCTGAGGTGTGACAGGGCCGGGAAGAGCTGTTTTTCGATGGCTAATGCTGCGCTAACTTGAATGGCCGTTGGTACCACATCGTTGCTGCTTTGCCCCATGTTGACGTGATCATTAGGGCTGACAGTGCCGCCTAGATGCTGGGAGGCCAGTGTTGCAATTACTTCATTCGCATTCATATTTGAGCTAGTGCCAGATCCCGTTTGGAACACGTCAATTGGGAATTGCTCAATATGATTGCCTTCGATAATTGCTTGAGCTGCGTCAGCAATCGCGTTGGCAATATCTCCCTCAAGCAGCCCTAGCTGTGCGTTGGTGAGTGCCGCAGTCTGCTTGATGTGTGCTAACGCTTTGATAAAACCAGATGGCATTTTATGTTGACTGAATGAGAAGTTATCGACGGCGCGTTGAGTCTGGGCTTGGTAGAGAGCATCTGCAGGGACCGTTACTTCGCCCATACTGTCAGTTTCTATGCGGAATTCGGTGCTCATGGTAGGGATCCTTTTTGGTTAATCGAGTGAGATTTGAATCAGGCGTAATTGTTGTTGTAGTGCGAGAAATTTCACGTCGCCTTGTTCAAACTGGTAGTAATAGCGTTTGAGGCAAAATAATGGCGTATGGATAGAATCGAGACAGACACGACGGAAGATACGACTGCGAGTTGAGTCTTGAATTGCGTCTAGTAAATGGAAATAAACCTGACGTAAAAACAGCTCACACAACAATAGATTTTCTTCATCGGCATCGTGTTCATAACAGGAAGACAACACCATTCCCCAATGAATATAGTCATGAATCACGTCTGGCTCAAAGCCATGTGGTGCGGCGAGAAGGAATCTATCTTGGGCTTTAAAAAATGCGTTAAAGATGTCCCGTTTGTTGTCCATAACCACCTCTCATTAAG
>NZ_WXWS01000134.1:0-5535 GCF_009904715.1 Vibrio sp. V42_P2S4T144
GTGCAAATTGGGCCGAGTTAAGAAACTCTGTACCGATGACACTTTCTGAAGACGACTTGACTGCGCTTCAGGGCATTAATGAAAACCTAACCATGGAGGAAGCGGTAGAGATCTACCTTCCTTTGTCTCGTCTTTTGAATCTGTATGTCCAAGCTCGTCAAAGCCGCAATTCCGTATTACAACAATTCTTAAATACAGAGGAACATGCTCCCCCTTTCGTAATTGGTATCGCTGGCAGTGTTGCTGTAGGCAAAAGTACGACTGCTCGTATTCTAACGGCATTGCTTTCTCGTTGGGAGAATCATCCCAAAGTCTCCTTGGTTACAACAGATGGCTTCCTATATCCGAAAAAAGTACTAGAAGAACGCGGTATCATGCATCGTAAAGGCTTCCCTGAATCCTATGATATCAAGCGTTTAGTCGAGTTCATGTCTGACGTAAAGGCAGGAAAGCCCGATCTTGAAGTACCCATCTACTCTCACATCACGTATGACATTACTGATGAACTAAGAAAAGTGGATAGACCGGATGTTCTTATTATTGAAGGTTTAAACGTTCTGCAAAGTGGAATGGACTATCCACATGACCCGCATCGTGTCTTCGTCTCTGACTTTTTAGATTTTTCAATTTATGTCGACGCAGAAACAGAGACCATTGAACATTGGTATGTAGAACGCTTTTTAAAGTTTCGCCAAGGGGCCTTTACGAAACCTGGATCTTATTTTAGCCACTACACACAACTCTCTGTCGATGACGCAAAGAAAAAAGCGAAGCAAATTTGGCATGATATTAATGGGCTCAATTTAGAATTGAATATTCTTCCAACTCGTGAGAGAGCCCACTTGATTCTACACAAAGGCGTTAACCACTTGGTTGATAAAGTCTCGTTGCGAAAGTAATCGAAGATTAGTCACTTTTACGCAACGAGATTTCACCACCAATATAAGTCTCTAGTCCTTGGGAGGTTTCAATTAATATTCCACCTTGATGATCGATGCCTCGAACGACGCCATATACCTCTCTAGGACCAATAAGCAGTTTGACCTGACGATTAAGGAAATTGTCTAACCGATTCCAACGTTCGATAAAGCCAGTAAGTCCTTTCATTTCATATTCGACAAGTGCGGAATTCCAATGCTTGATAAGTGTCATTGCTAGAACATTTCTATCGATCTTGAGACTCTGATTTACTTGGTTCAACGTGGTCCATGGCTGGTCAATCTCAGGCTGGTCGTCAGGCATTCCAATATTCAGGCCCATCCCAATCACTAGATGAGCAGCCCCACCGGCCTGACCCGACATTTCAACCAAGATTCCGGCCAGTTTTTTATCTTGATAATACAAGTCATTCGGCCACTTGAGTTTAACACCTTGCATGCCTACTTCTTCCAGAGCTTCCACTGCGGCAATCCCAATCACCAAGCTCAAGCCCATTGCCGCAGCCATTCCCGCATCCAGTCGCCAATACATAGAGAGATATAAGTTAGAGCCAAACGGTGAGACCCATTGTCTACCGCGGCGACCACGCCCTTGTGCTTGATATTCAGCAATACAAACACGGCCCTTTTCCGAATCCACGACTCTGTCGAGCAAATACTGGTTCGTTGAGTCAATCACAGGGACAAGTTCAACAAGTGACTCCGAGCTAGTGGTCAGGAGTGTCTCGTCTAACAACTGCAATGGTGAAGCTAATTGGTAACCACGCCCTTGCACTCGATAAATATCAATACCCCATTCACTAAGACCTTTAATGTGCTTAGCGATTGCCGCTCTGGAAACATTAAGATCGTCGCCCAACGCTTCTCCTGAATGAAACTCTCCATCACTTAATAACCTTAAAATATGAAGTTTCGTAGAGTGATCTTTTCTCATCTAGATGCCTCGATCTGAGTCAAATTCGTCTCCCCGGTACGATTGAGAAAGCGTACTTCATGCTCAAGTATGATTTGGTATTTATCCCATACCGTCTGCTTCACTAAAGAAGCAAGCGCGACAATGTCATCAGCACTACAATTATCCATGTTGGTCAAAACCAAAGCTTGCATAGGGTTGACCTGCGCACCGTGTACAGACTTCCCTTTTAATCCACACTGATCGATAAGCCAACCAGCAGCAATTTTCATTCCTCCAGAAGCTGGGTAGGCCACTACGTTAGGGTATTTTTTTGTGAGTCGATCATAGTGATCTTGCGTGATCACTGGGTTTTTAAAGAAACTACCTGCGTTACCTATCTTGGTTGGATCTGGCAGTTTTGCCTTTCGCACTTGGCATACTCGTTCGAAGATAGAAGCAGGGCTGAGTTGTTCTTCTGGGATACTTTGTAAAGGACCGTACTGGTTAATCGGCTGCCATTGCTTCGCCAACTTAAGCCCTAATGCGGTGATAAAGCACTTTCCGTGCAACGCATGTTTAAATATGGAATCCCTATAGGCAAACTCACAGTCTTGGGCGTGCATTCTTTTGTTTTCAAACGTAGTTAGATCAAGAACATCTACATAATCACAGATGTCTTTTAGCTCTAGGCCATACGCACCAATGTTCTGAATAGGAGCCGAGCCAGCACAACCTGGAATCAAAGCTAAGTTCTCGATCCCACCGATCCCCTGATTCACACACCAGGAAACCAATTCAGGCCAATCTTCACCACCGGCAATATGTAATAGGTAGTGCTCATCCGTTTCCGTGACTTCTTTACCCATGATTCGATTAACAATCACTAATCCCTCAAAATGTTCTGTAAAAAGAACATTACTTCCTTTACCTAAAAAAAGTTTCGGTAAATGGGTGAATCTTGGGTTTTGAAATAGCTCAATAACATCTTCAAGCGACTCAACGATAGCTAAATAGGAACACGATTGTTCAATTCCAAAAGTATGGTAAGCCTTTAGGCTCGCATTTGTTTTAATTTGCATAGTAGGTTTGCAACACCAGATAAGATTCTCTTAAACTGTCGACATTCTACATTAGTTATCTTTTAACCGCAGTGACAATACCAGACTCATTAATCATAGAAGTGTTAAATCCCATCAAGCTCCCCCTCATTAAGAAACTATACAAAGCGTATTACCCTGCGGGTCGAGCCAAAAAAGATGAATTGATCATTACAGCAAGCCATAAAGGTGAAATCATTGCGTTACTACGTTTAAAAAGTGTAGATAAAGTTCGTCTATTGACAGGAATGTTGGTCATTCCGAAAGTTAGGGGAACAGGGATTGGAAAAGAACTACTAAATCATTGTAAAAACAATGTTTTCACTGATGGCGATTATTGCTTCGCGTTTACACATCTCGAATCCTATTATTCCAAGCATGGATTCACAACAATTGATTGCTCTGAGCTACCACACCCGCTAAAAATGGCATTTCAACGTTATGTAGATAGCGGTAAAGATCTCATTCCAATGCAATTCATCTCTTCAACGACATCAAAACGCGTGCTTTTGTAGCCAGGTAAATCATATCTTTGATAAAATGGCAGGTTCGCAATATTGCACTAAACTAAGGTACTCATACCGATATGATAGTAAGTAGGAATCCATTCGAACAGTTGCCAAGTCTCGCTGTCAATCCGGAAGACTTTGATGTTCTGTATTCAGCAGAATCATTCAGAACCCGTCTTTTAGATGCTATCAGCAAAGCAACGTCGCGAATTTACCTAGTCGCTCTATATCTGGAAGATGATGAAGCTGGACGTGAAATTCTCACTGCGCTTTATGAAGCGAAACAGCGCAATCCTGGGTTGGACATCAATATCTGTGTCGACTGGCATCGAGCGCAGCGTGGCCTGATTGGTGCGGAGACATCTGAGGGTAATTCAGCGCTTTACAAAGCATATGCCAGCAAATACCAACACCCAATCCCTGTCTATGGCATACCAGTGCGTGGCAGAGAAGTTTTTGGGGTACTGCATTTAAAAGGCTTCATTGTCGATGATACTGTTATCTACAGTGGGGCGAGCTTAAATAACGTTTATCTCCATTATCATGAACGTTATCGATTTGATCGTTACCATGTGATTCGACATGAATCTTTAGCGAATTCAATGGTGCAATTCATTCAGGAAGAAATGATTGCTCACCCTGCCGTTAATGATCTTGCAGGAAAAGATAAGCCAGAAACCAAAGAAATTAAGTCGGCGATTCGCCAACTGAGGGCTTCTCTTGCTCAAGCCAATTATAAGTTTGAAGACCAAGCTGCAACAGAAGAAAGCGTAAAAGTCACTCCGTTAGTTGGGCTAGGCAAACGCCGTAATCTACTCAATCAACAGATTGTAAAGTTATTGGCAGCAGCCCAAGACGAAATTTTCATTTGTACGCCTTACTTTAACTTCCCTAAAGCACTTCATCGTGAAGTGAAACGAGCCATGAAGCGTGGTGTGAAAGTAACTATTGTTGTGGGTGATAAAACCGCCAACGACTTTTACATTGCACCTGAGGAAGACTTTAAAACCATTGGCGGACTTCCATATCTTTACGAAGTGAATTTACGTCGCTTTGCGAAAACCAATGAAGCGAATATCGCCGCACGTAAATTGTCAATTCACCTATGGAAGCATGACAATAACAGCTTCCACCTTAAGGGTATTTGGGTTGATAAACGCTATATGCTACTTACTGGGAATAACTTAAATCCACGTGCTTGGTCACTCGACCTAGAAAATGGACTACTCATACAAGACAATTATGCGAAGCTCACTGAGAAGTTTGAAGACGAAGTTTCGCGTATTCTTGAGCATACTCACCTTATCTGTACTTATAAGCAATTAGAGAAAGTAGAAGACTATCCTATAGGGGTACAGCGACTGGTCAGAAAAATTACCCGCCTAAAGGCAGATGGTGTTTTAAAGCGTATTCTTTAGACATCATTTCTCGCTCTAAAGTACGTCGAGATTTTTATACTAAGCCAACCGCTTTAGCAGTTGGCTTTTTCATATAATCCATTTGGAATACTTAACTATTTTCTAGTACCGCTAGTGAGCACATAACCACTTAGATCTAGAGCGACTCTCTTAATGGGTTTGAGCTTTGACGTTTGTGAGTTATTCCGCATAGCTTACAGCCTCGAGCTAAGCTCCCCCTCTCTGTTCTGGCGCTTCTTACCCCTTGGCGATATATTTTTTCTGAGACTCATCAAATGTTCAGCGTCGAAAATCATCACCTCGCTAATGAAGAGCTCCTTCAATCTTTCACCTTCCAATTCTTTTCAAGTCGTTTGATTTTTGAGCCAGGAGAGATTGGGGGTATATATGACGCTTTTCTGGATTGTGCGCACAGTTCGTTTTTTCTTTCTCATCAAGATTCAAGCCGTTGAACGCCTTTGAATACCATAGATTACTTAGGTTTGTTTGTAGGTCATATTGTCTTTCCACAGCATCAACGGCCTATATTAATTAAAGCCTAGTGTGTAATCACGCAGAGTTCGCTTAGTAGGGATTATGGGGAGTAGTCTAGTTAGGTGTAAACACACTTCAGGGAAACGCCGCAGTAGAAACGAAAAAAGCCTCAGTCTTTCGACTGAGGCTTAATATAAGTGGCGG
>NZ_WXWS01000040.1:0-5516 GCF_009904715.1 Vibrio sp. V42_P2S4T144
AGCAACGCAATACCAATGCCGCCGCATACCACCTTAATCACTTAAACTAACGCATGATAAAAATGCCACGCGTTGCGAATCACTCTTAAACAGTTTGTTAGCCATTCTGTAGTTGGTCGAGTATTAGAGTATTAGCTTCAGTCATTATGTCGAAAGCATTTCGAATACATGCAGACGACCACGCTAAAGCCCAAAGAGTTTTGTCTAGTATCTCTGTGTTGGTGTATCTAGTGACTGATCGAGATATCACTCTATTTTCCGAACCGTCATCATTAACTGAATCAACATGAGACCAATAACTTGTATTACCAATAAAGCTTGGGTGAGCAATATCACACAAAAACTCATATGTAGGCATTAAGTCCGTCGCTGCAGGGTTTTTAGACAACCGCTTTAGTGAAGTCATGATGTTTGTCTGTAGTAAATGAGGCTCTGGATCATCGTATCTCGTACCCCAAATCATCTTGACTACGAATGCTTCAATATCTGTAGAAATAACAACCTGACTATTGCTCAGTTTTACTTCACTAAAATTCTTATGTAGCAAATTAGCATTGAGAAGAAATACTGTAGATAGTTCTAACAGCGAGCGAGAAGAAATAGCGGGTGATATCGTTTCTGCATTATTAAGTCCATTTAGGCAAGACCGAACAAGTTCGATACCCCGCCACAATGTCATGATTGAGTAGGCTTCAACGTTACTAACTTGATCTTTCCAGTATATGTTGTTCAGTTCATTAGGAGAACCAACCCCTTTTAATTGTTCTTTGATTGAACTTTCGCTTGTGAACTTCCACGAATGCTCATTAGGTATTTTATCGTCAATGTCTAAACAATGGTGAACCATTTCATTCGCGCTTTTTACAATTGAGTCATCGCTATTTTTACAGTACTCCAAAATCGAGTCATTGAGATATTTACTGTTCACTTTACAACCTCTTAATTTTATTACATGGGAGATGGCTAACGCCCAATTAAGGTGTGAGCCACGCAACCACGACACTTTAATTGAGCACCGTAAACACTAAACTTAACCCAAACCAAAAATGCCAAGCGTGGGGAATCACTCTTAAATTGTTTGTTATGAATCAGAATTTCTCGACAACTTGAGAAACTCACTACCAATATCATCTGAATAGCATGTTGCAATTTGCATCATTACAATTGCATCCATTGACGGTCTTAACATAAGTAACGCACTCGTCACTTGAAGTAGACTAATTGCAGTCGCATGAGCAGGGTCAGTCATTCCCGAGTTACTCTGCCCCACAACTAATATATCTTCTTCACATTCTTCGAGAGCTAAACGATTTCTTAATCCTTTTGAGCCAGCGTGAATATTTTGGCTTGCCCATTTATAGTAAGGGCGTAAGTGCTCAAGACCAACGTCTTTTTCAATTGCACCAAAGCCAACACGATTATGCGCAGGAAACAAATAAGCGGCCCATCCGTAGTGTCCTGAGTAACCTTTTCCGTATTTTTTAATTAGGTCATCGTAAACCTTTTTTACTTCTTGTATTTCTGTGTCTGTTGGTGCTTTTGCTTGAAGTCTGCTTTCATATTTCCGGTGCTCTTTCATGGCATCGTAGGAATCCACAACATCATGAAAGTAAAACCTCTCTGCACACTCTTGACCATGTTTAGCGATAAACAATGCAGTAGCACTCACTTAATGCAACGCCCTCCAGCGTGAATGCGCTGCATCAGGGAAACCATTTTTCATTAAGCATAAAATTTCATTTGCGATGTGGCAGGCTCTCGCATGATGACGAACTAAAAGATCAAATACCAAATCTCCTTGTTCCGCTGCTTGAGGGCGATGTTCAGAGTTTAAGGTTTCACCTGCTTCAGTACAGATTACGATATGGGTTTCTAGAAGATCAAAGCCTGACTTCCACCTGTCAACGTTCCTATCAGCAAATGAATTGTAGTCATACCTGCGATTTGAAAGCATTTCTGGCATCGAACTGGCCAATGATGCACCTATTGCATCTACGAAATCAGGTGTTATATCTGCTATTAGCATTTCTATATCCAAATCTTTAGCTTTATCTGGATTTTCGGCAATCAAATCTTCAATGAACTTCTCGAATTGTTCTTGAATAGTGCTCATAAGTCTCCCTGATTCATAACGCCGCATTAAGGTGTGAGCAACGCTACCACAAAACTTAACCAGACCACCGTAAACACTAAACCCAACGATGGAATGAAAAATGCCATGCGTTGGGAATCACTCTTAAATGCTTTGTTAGCTATCTTTTTCGCAGTGCAGAGGAAAATGTTGCGACACTCCCATTGCAGAGCCACGTGATAATCTAAGGTGTGTATCACGATAATGGGCATAGCAATTATCAACTAAGTTGATTGTAGCTTTTAGTGCAACCTGTACCTCTTGCACAACTAGTTCACAAATTTTGTCACGGGAACTTTCATAAATACCGACTAAATCATAACCAGTATTGTCGATGACTTTGCCCTCCATCCATGACATGTTTTTGAACATCTGGTCGTCACCTGTATAAAGCTCACTAAAACCTTTATGAGCTCGGTCATTACGATCGGTCCTCAGTTCTTCACCAGTTTTATCTAAGATTATTAAGTCTTCAAGAATTTCTGGATGCTGAGTTTTAAGCGCCTTTTTCAGCTGCTTTATATTCAACTGAAAGTCGGAAAGACCAAGCTCCAAGACTTCATTCACAAAGTGGAAAGCTATATCTCGCAGACTGGAAAAACGAAATAGCGTCAAGTCTACGATAGATTTAAGCCAGTCGTATCTGTTTATATCTTGAACACTAGATTTCACTGGAACAGTCTCAACTCCAAGCATTTGAGGGATTACCCGTAAATCGATGAACTGCTGCTCAAGCATATTAAACCGAACATAAGTTAAATGTGCGTAAGCCATGTGTGGGTCAGCTTCAGAAAACTCTTGCCAATTTTGGTAAGGCAAGTCATGGAGAAAATAACAATTGATCGAATCATATAAGACCCCTTTGAAGCGAGAACCTTCCAAATCCCACCAATAATATTCATTCTTCATAGACACTCACAATTTCCGATTGATAGCTAACGCCTTGCTAAGGTGTGAGCAACGCAATACCTTAGTCTCCGCATAATACCTTAAACACATAAACCAACGCATGGTAAAAATGCCACGCGTTGCGAATCACTCTTAAGCAACTTGTTATACCGCTTAGTTGAGGCTAAAATAACCAACATAAAGACCACTTAAGAGACCGATTATATGACCACTAGAATTTTAGCTGATGTTGCTGCGAGCATTACTGAGTTAAAAGCTAACCCAATGAAAGTTGCAACTAGTGCTTATGGCGAACCCGTTGCTGTACTAAACCGGAATGAACCAGCATTTTATTGCGTACCCGCCGAAGCTTACGAAATGATGATGGACAGACTCGAAGATCTTGAACTACTAGCAATTGCTAAAGAACGTGAATCTGAAGAGAGCATTTCGGTAAATATTGATGACCTATAAACTCGACTTTAAAAAGAGCGCGCTCAAAGAGTGGAAAAAGCTTGGCTCAACGCTACAACAACAATTTAAGAAAAAGCTAATCGAACGCTTAGACAACCCACATGTTCCGGCTTCAAAGCTTTCTGGAGCTGACAACATGTATAAAATTAAGCTGCGTCAATCGGGCTACCGTCTCGTCTACAAAGTTGAAGACGATGTCATCATTGTAACCGTCTTAGCAGTCGGAAAACGCGAACGTAGCGATGTTTATCGTAAGGCTATGAAAAGGTTAGATGATTGATTGCGGTATAACGCCCAATTAAGGTGTGAAGCACGCGACCACATAACTCAACTGGATCACTGTAAACACTAAACTCAACCCGAACTAAAAATACCGAGCGTGCTGAATCACTCTTAAATTGTTTGTTAGGTGCTAGCCCTCAACTCTTCTTGAAGGCTCTAATTGATGAAGATAGCGTGTAAATGTGTCTTTGGGACGCTCTAGATTGTTTTCTGCTAGTACCCTAGATGCCATACCACGGTGGTTACTGCCATGAGTTAACAAATGGAGCAGAATCTCTTCGACTGACATCTGCCCTGTATCACCATCAACAAACTTAAATGGAACAACTCTTTTTAGATCTTCCTTGGATGCAGCGCCCACATACTGAACTAACCATGAGTCGTTTTGATTCATTGTCTCTCGAAGCTCCGATATTGTTGGAGTCTCAACGGTATTGTCACCACTATATTTTTCAGGCTCACCCATAATTCGACTGATGAAGAGGCTATCAACGACTGTTGTATGGTTTAAGATTCTAACGAAAAAGGTAGCATCACTTTCTGGAAGTATTGAGAACTGTTGTTCTCCAATATCAAGTAATTCATTATTTGCCCACTTTTTATATTGAAATGCCTTAGAAAAATCCATTTTTTCTCCATTGTTGTTCATTTGAGAGTTGAGGAATTCAAGCTGCACCTAACGCCGCATTAAGGGGTGAACAACGCCACCACTTAACCCAAACCATTGTGCCGTAAACACTTAAGCTAATTCAAACCAAAACTGCCAAGCGTTGTGAATCCCTCTTGAATGCTTTGTTAGTTGCCAAACCTAAAGCTTTGATTTGATGTTAATTGCTGCTTTGCCAACACTAGCTTGATGTGCTTTGAAAAGCTCAGTTCAGGCGCAGTTTCAAAGCGCCTGTCACTGAAACCACTTGGAACATACAACGCCGTAGAAAACGGACTTTGAACACCAAACAAACTTTTTGGAACGACAATGCAGCAGAGCTGACTTTCAACAAACGAATCGGCTTCTGAAACGGCAAACCAAAACCACACTAATAAACATCGAACGCAACTTCAGCAAACTTACACCTAAACACAGAATCAGGCAAAAACAGCACAGACCATTAGCCCTAAATGCTCTGCTTTAGCTGCATTTTTCGCCTTGGCAACTAACGCCTTGTTAAGGTGTGAGGCACGCAATACTGAAGCCTCCGCATAATACCTTAACCACTAAAATCAACGCATAGTAAAAATGCCACGCGTGCCGAATCACTCTTGAACAATTTGTTAGCTGGTTGTTTCCACAACATCAAAAGCTACCAAGTTGAAACTTGTCGCCTGAATAAACCACTCATGCCAAGGCATCGTTTCCTTAAAGCCATCAAAGTGGAATGTATTCCCATCAAACTTCGCATTCATGATTTCGTCAATCGGGTACTCTGGAGTTTTGTGACTGACGGGTGACACATCATTCAACCAAGTGAGGCTTTTTTCATTGGACACGTTGTATAGAGTCATCACCCCATTTTGAACAATTAGATCTTTTCCATTGGAACCTGGGTGCTCTTTGCTGACGAAAATACCACTGAGAACGATGATGATCTTAGAGTCATTTCTGGAAACATCATTGATAGATACATCATGAAAGCTCATCTTCTCAAAGTCGGTATTAATTTCCATATAACCTCCTGCCAGCTAACGCCGCGTTAAGTGGTGAACAACGCCAACCACCGAACCTAAACCATTGTACCTTAAA
>NZ_WXWS01000563.1:0-5503 GCF_009904715.1 Vibrio sp. V42_P2S4T144
CCTGTACTCTTAGTATGAAGTCGATATGACATAACAGCTGAAAAGCCTGTTCTCTTTTGCGTAGCATCAATCACATTGCTTTTTTAGATCGAGTCGCTCCGACTTCAACCATAACTAACGCTATCTTCCCCACATATTTCATCAAAATGCATTCCCGTGTCGCGATTTAACATGCTAAAGTTAACAATGCGTTAACAATTATAAATACAATGAGAAGACATGGAGTCACTTAAAATGAATCAGCCGAATCTAAATAGCGCTGCTGGTTGCGCTCTCCCACCACCAAATGAAATGATCCTCAAATGGGCTCAAGAGCGTCCAAATGAGGTCTACCTAAAACAAATTATTAACCGACAATTTGTTGAGTACACATTCTCTGATGTTGCAGATCAAGCCTTAAAACTTGTCAGCGCACTACGCTCACTTGGTGTAAAGCCTGGCGACAAAGTCGCATTAGTATCTAAAAACTGTGCAGAATGGTTTATTTGCGATCTTGCTATGATGCTTGGTGACTATGTCAGTGTGCCAATCTTTCCTACCGCCGGTGCAGACACCATCGAATACTGTGTGACTCATAGTGAAAGTAAAGCGATCATTGGCGGAAAACTCGATGATCCCAAAGCAACTCAGCAAGTCATTGATGCTATGCCTGAACTCATTAGCATCGCTCTACCTTATGACACGGCACCAAAGTGTAAGCACGAATACCAAGCGCTCATTGCTGATGCAGTGCCAAGTAAAGAGCGTCCGCAGCATTACGATGACAAGCTAATGTCGTTGGTGTATACCTCAGGCACATCAGGGTTACCGAAAGGCGCGATGCTAACTTACGGCGCATTCAGTTGGTCTGTTCAGCAACTGATCAATCATATTGGTATCCAAGAAAACGACCGATTGTTCTCTTATTTACCGCTCGCTCATATTACAGAGCGTGTTTATATCTTCGGTTCATCGATTATGGGTGGCGTGCCAACAGCATTTCCAGAGTCACTGGACACTTTTATCGAAGATGTGAAGATGCACCGACCAACTCTGTTTATCTCCGTCCCACGATTATGGACGCTATTCCAGCAACGTATTCAAGACAAACTTCCACAGAAGAAGCTCAATATTCTGTTGAAAATCCCATTCGTCAATTCTTTGATCAAGAAAAAGCTAGCAGATGGTCTAGGTTTAGATCAGGCTCGAGTATTAGGCTGTGGCTCTGCACCTGTCTCGCCAGCGCTGTTGGAATGGTACCACTCAGTGGGCCTTGATATCACAGAGGCTTGGGGGATGACGGAATCATTTGCCTACAGCACGCTCAACTACCCATTTAGAGCTGACAAAATCGGTAGTGTCGGTAATGCAGGACCAGGCATTGAGTTAAAAATCGCAGCTGATGATGAAATCATGGTGCGTGGCAAAGGGCTATTTTCTGGCTACTACAAAAATGACATTGCCACCCAAGAGTCTTTTGATTCAGAGGGCTGGCTACACACAGGCGATATCGGCGCTATCGACTCAGATGGTTATCTAACGATTCAAGGCCGTAAAAAAGATAACTTCAAAACCGCCAAAGGTAAATTTGTCTCTCCGGTTCCTATCGAGAAAAAGCTTTTCGAGTACAGTCGCGTAGAGATGATGTGTCTCATCGGTTTAGGGCTACCCGCTCCGATTCTTTTGGTTGTGCCACATGACTTCCCTAACTTTGATCGAGAGCGATACGCACGTACCACACGTAAAGTTATTGCCAGGATGAATCAAGAACTCGCCTCTCATGAGCAAATCAAAGGTGTGTTAATGATTAAAGAACCTTGGAGTATAGAAAATGGCGTACTGACGCCAACGCTTAAAATTAAACGTCATGTGCTCGAACAAAAGTATCATGAGATAGGCCACAATTGGCCAAAAGATGAATTGGTCGTGTGGGAAGAAGACTTGTAATTTTGCTTGCACTCCTCAACACCATTGGGGAGTGCAACTTAACTTTGAGCTTGAATCAAACTCATAAACTACTCTCTCCAGAATGGCTTACTCACTTCACAACTAATCTCCCTTTCACCTAACCCAATATCGTCCCAAAGGTGCTTTGGTAACTCTCTCAAGTGACGACGTGTCTTATAGTTCCTTCTCCAAGCCGCCAGTTTAGAATAAATTAACTGTAACCCGCTCTGATGGGCAGTAGGTATAGTACGCTCACAAGTGTGTGTCATGTTTTCCATTTCAAAGATCCCTATACAATGTTGACCACTTAATAATCAGCGACTACGCTGATATCCTCAAACGATAGAATCTGCCATAGAGTTAAGGAAAACTAATGTGAAAGATCGAATGCCTCCCTTACAGGGCTTGTATTACTTTTTCGTTGCAGCAAAGGAAGGAAGCTTTAAAACGGCAGCAAAAGAACTGTTTGTTACGCCAGCGGCCATTAGTCAGCAAATTCGTCATTTAGAAGAGTTCTTAGGCACGGACCTATTTGTTCGTCAGCACAGAAAAATCGTGCTCACACCTGAGGGAGAGCTACTGTTTAGTCAGGCAGAAAGAGGGTTTGCTCATTTGCAGCAAGGGGTAAGATTAGTCAATCAAGATCCAAACCCGAACCACCTTTCGATATCAACACTCCCCTCTTTCGCTCATCATTGGTTAGTCCCGAAAATTACGGCTTTTCGTCAGCGTCACCCTGATATCGCCTTGCTATTAGAACCAACCAATGATTTGGTGTCTTTTCAAGATAGCCAGATAGATTTATGTGTTCGTTACGGTTTAGGAAAGTACCCCAATTTAGAATCACAATGGCTAATGGACGAAGCTTTTTATCCAGCTTGTCATCCGGTGTACCAGAAAGAGCACGGGATCTATAACATCGAGGATTTAAGCAAAGCTGAGCTGATTGAAGATGTTTGGCCTGATCTTGATTGGAATATGTGGTTAGCAACCTTGGGTCACTGCGCAGCAAAGCCTACCTTAAAATACAGTGGATCACATCTCGTGCTTGAGGCTGCACTATCACTTCAAGGCGTGGCATTAGTAAAACACAGTTTAGCTCATCAATATTTTCGTTCTGGCAAATTGGTCCGAATTGGAGATATCGCTATCAAGCCCAACTTTGCGTATTACTTGTGTGCGCCAAAAGGCTACTTAAAAAGACCTAAAGCTCAATTGTTTGCGCAATGGTTGAAGGAAGAAATAGAAATATTTGAAAAGTCAGTGGTACCAGACTTTAAGACCATTGACCTAAAAGGCAACAGCACTAGAACGGCATCATAACAATCATCAAAACAAACGCTAAATAGGAATAAAACAAACACGCTCTGCGTATAAGACTGCTAAATACAAAAAGCCCCGCACTAAGCGGGGCTTTCAAGTTATAGAGTTAACTTAAGAATTACTTCTTAGCATTACGCTCTTTAACGTCAGCAATTACTTGCTCTGCAACGTTTGTTGGACATGGTGCGTAGTGTGAGAACTCCATAGAGAACTGACCACGACCAGAAGTCATAGTACGTAGAGTACCGATGTAACCAAACATTTCTGATAGAGGTACATCACCCTTGATACGTACGCCAGTAGAAGCTGCTTGTTGGTCTTTGATCATACCACGACGACGGTTAAGGTCACCGATTACGTCACCAACGTGATCTTCTGGAGTGAACACGTCAACTTTCATGATTGGCTCAAGAAGTTGCGCGCCAGCTTTAGGCATAGACTGACGGAATGCACCTTTCGCTGCGATTTCGTAAGCGATAGCTGAAGAGTCAACTGCGTGGAAACCACCGTCGAATAGTTCAACTTCAACGTCTAGAGTAGGGAAGCCAGCTAGAACACCGTGCTCCATCATTGACGCAAAGCCTTTCTCAACTGCAGGCCAGAATTCTTTAGGTACGTTACCACCAACAACTGTTGATTTGAACGTGAAGCCAGAGTTTGGCTCACCTGGTTTGATGCGGTAGTCGATCTTACCGAACTGACCAGAACCACCAGACTGTTTCTTGTGCGTGTAGCTATCTTCGATTGCTTGAGTGATAGTTTCACGGTAAGCAACCTGTGGAGCACCAACTTCTAGCTCAACGCCGTAAGTACGCTTAAGGATATCTACCTTGATGTCTAGGTGAAGTTCACCCATACCTTTCAGGATAGTTTCGCCTGAATCTTCATCAGTCTCAACTTGGAATGATGGATCTTCTGCAACCATTTTACCGATCGCGATACCCATCTTCTCAGAACCGCCTTTATCTTTAGGCTTAACTGCGATAGAGATTACTGGATCTGGGAAGATCATTGGCTCAAGAGTACATTCGTGCTTAGGATCACATAGAGTGTGACCAGTTTGAACGTTCTTCATACCAACTACAGCGATGATGTCACCAGCTTGTGCTGAATCGATTTCGTTACGCTCGTCCGCGTGCATCTCAACCATACGGCCGATACGCTCTGTTTTACCAGTTGCAGAGTTAAGGATTGTGTCACCTTTCTTCATCTTACCAGAGTAGATGCGGATAAAGGTTAGAGCACCGAAGCGGTCATCCATGATCTTAAATGCAAGAGCACGTAGTGGCTCGTCTGCAGATACAGTCGCAACTTCACCAGTTGGCTCACCAGTCTCTGAATCAGTTAGAGGCTGTGGATCAACTTCTGTTGGAGATGGTAGGTAATCAATTACCGCGTCAAGAATAAGTTGGATACCTTTGTTCTTGTACGCTGAACCACAGTAAGTTGGGAAGAATGCTAGATCACGAGTACCTTTACGGATACAACGTTTGATGTCTTCTAGAGATGGCTCTTCGCCTTCTTCTAGGTAAGCCATCATTAGATCTTCGTCTTGCTCTAGAGCAGTTTCGATTAGCATTTCACGGTATTCAGCAGCTTTCTCTACCATGTCTGCTGGAATATCTTGAACTTCGTAGTTCTCTGGTTGGCCAGACTCATCCCATACGTAAGCTTGTTGGCTTAGTACGTCTACAACACCTACGAAATCTTCTTCGATACCGATAGGTAGAGTCATAACTAGAGGTGTAGCACCTAGTACGTTCTGTACTTGATCTACAACTTTGTAGAAATCTGCGCCCATACGGTCTAGTTTGTTAACGAAGATCAGACGTGATACGTGTGATTCGTCAGCGTAACGCCAGTTAGTTTCTGACTGAGGCTCAACACCACCAGAACCACAGAATACACCGATACCACCGTCAAGTACTTTTAGAGAACGGTAAACTTCGATAGTGAAGTCAACGTGTCCAGGAGTATCGATGATGTTTAGACGGTGATCGTTCCAGAAACAAGTTGTTGCTGCAGACTGGATTGTGATACCACGCTCAGCTTCCTGCTCCATGAAGTCAGTAGTAGTTGAACCGTCGTGAGTGTCACCGATCTTATGGATCTTACCAGTTAGCTTTAGGATACGCTCTGTAGAGGTAGTTTTACCCGCGTCTACGTGAGCAAAAATACCAATGTTTCTGTATTTTGATAAATCAGTCATTGTCTTACTCTGTTAATAAGGTATAAAGTGCGCGCAGAGTATATC
>NZ_WXWS01000100.1:0-5480 GCF_009904715.1 Vibrio sp. V42_P2S4T144
CAAAGAAGCTATCCCATCCGACCAAAAAGTTTTAGTGGTATACGGTGGTGGCTCCATCAAAAAAAATGGCGTGTACGACCAAGTAGCAGAAGCTCTTGAGGCACATGAATGGCTAGAGTTTTCAGGTGTTGAACCAAACCCAACCAAAGAAACACTCGATAAAGCAGTCGCAATGGTAAAAGAGCATGGCGTTGACTTTATTTTAGCGGTAGGTGGTGGTTCAGTCATCGATGGCTCCAAATACGTAGCAGCGGCATCAAAGTATGATGGTGATGGTTGGGATATCATGATTGGTAAGCACCAAGTCACTGAAGCGACGCCTCTAGCTGCAATTTTGACATTGCCAGCAACAGGCTCAGAGTCAAACATGGGCGCAGTTATCACTAAAAAAGAAACTCAAGACAAACTTCCGTTCATGTCTCCAGCAGTGCAGCCAAAATTTGCCGTGTTAGACCCAGATGTAATGAAAACACTGCCAGAACGCCAGCTTATCAACGGCATTGTTGACGCATGGGTGCACGTATGTGAGCAATACTTGACGCTTCCTACCGGTGCAATGGTTCAAGATGGTTACGCAGAAACACTGCTGAAAACTTTAAAAACACTCGGAGAACAGTTTGCGGAACGAGACGACGATATGTGGCGCGCAAACTTAATGTGGTCTGCTAACCAAGCATTGAATGGGTTAATTGGTAGTGGCGTTCCACAAGACTGGGCGACACATATGATCGGCCATGAATTAACGGCTCTATGGGGCATTGATCATGCACGTTCTCTTGCAATTGTCCAACCGTCGTTACTTCGTAACCAAATGCAGTTTAAGCGCCCTAAGTTAGAACAAATGGGTCGCAACGTATTTGGTCTTGAAGCAGGTGAGGATTTAGCAGAGCGCACAATCGAAGCTATCGAAGCGTTTTATCATCAACTTGATGTCGCAACTAAGCTCGAAAACTATGGTGAGAGCCGTGAACAAGCTATCGATGCCATCATTGATCAACTAAACAAACACGGCATGACTGTTTTAGGTGAAAACCAGGCGATCACACTTGAACGTAGCCGAGAAATCTTAGAGTTAGCTGTCTCATAACTGCAACAATTCTTCACTGCCCTTCCTAGGGTTTAACGGTATTGTGACTTAACAGTCACAATACCGTTTTTTTATGCTATTTTGTAAGCCACATCACGTTCAAAACGAGGAGGCTTCTAAAAACAACGATTCCCTCCAGACAAAAAATCGGCCGTGTTGGTTAGTAAAGAGACAACTGTCCAGCTTTACACAAATAAAAATAATTGAGATCAAAGAACGAGTTAACTCGTTAATTAAGTTTTGATTTGTTGTAGTGATGTACTACATAATTTTGTCTGTTCGAGAAAACACTTTATGTGGCTAGTTGTTGTCGTATTAGCATTCATACATATCATCAGTATCCGTAAAGGCTCTAAATGGCTCTTTTACGTTTCTAAACCATTACCAGTGCTCTGTATGCTTGGTATTTTAATTCAGTCCCCGGCTTACCCAATGCCATATGCGCATTGGATTTTGATTGGCTTATCGCTCTCGTTGCTTGGTGACGTGTTATTAATGCTCCCTAGAGACAAGTTCATTACAGGATTAGTGCTCTTTTGCTCTGCCCATCTCTCCTATAGTTATGGTTTTGCCATCATGTCAGCGTGGCATTTTACACCTTGGCTCCCAATTGCCTTGTTCGGACTGGGTATATGCGTCTACTGGTTGTTCCGACCGGATCTCGGTAAAGAGAAACGGCCAGTTGCCAGTTATATATTGGTACTGATGACTATGTGCTGGGCTTCGATCGAGTATTATTTGAGTGGGAAAACACAATCCTCCTCCTTTGCGGTGCTCGGAAGCTTTATCTTTATTATCTCTGGCATCGTATTGGCTTTCGAACGCTTTGGAGGACGGTCAATATTTTCACGACAAGTTGTCATGGTGACCTACTATTCTGCACAGACACTAATGGTTATGTCTGTTGTTGCGATTGTTGTTCGTTATCCGTATCTCGTTGAACTGAGTTAGTCATACTCTAGACTGCACCAACATTAAAGAAACATGGATGTATCTTGTAAGCGATCTGAATAGAGTCTTAAAATCATCGCCTAAACATTAGCTTATTCTTAATGAAATTACGCGCACAACTTGCTATTGTAAAAGGATATTTTTCCGTTATAGCGTGCCCCTTTGAAAGAGAATACTCCCGTCGTTGAGTTTAGCGACGTAAATAAGTGGTATGGCGATTACCACGCTCTAAAAGACATCAACTTCTCCGTGCATTCTGGCGAGATCGTCGTGGTGTGTGGCCCTTCAGGTTCCGGAAAATCAACGCTCATTCGTTGCATCAACCATCTTGAATCGATTCAAGAAGGCCAGCTTCATGTGTTCGACCAGCCTTCTCACGCAAAATCTCTCAAGCCCGGTAAAATCGGCATGGTGTTCCAACACTTTCACCTTTTTCCTCACTTGACTGTACTGGAAAACCTCACCTTAGCGCCGATTCGCACACTCAAATTATCAAAACAAGAAGCGGAAAAACGCGCAAAACATTACCTAAAGCGAGTCAATATTGAAGAGCAAGCGAGTAAGTATCCTATCCAGCTTTCTGGCGGTCAGCAGCAACGCGTCGCGATTGCCCGCTCCTTGTGTATGGAACCGGATTTACTCCTGTTTGACGAGCCAACTTCAGCGCTTGATCCGGAAATGATCAACGAAGTGTTGGATGTCATGGTTGAGCTGGCTCAAAGCGGAATGACGATGATTTGCGTCACGCATGAAATGGGATTTGCCAAAAAAGTAGCGAACCGCGTGGTATTTATGGATGAAGGCCAAATCGTGGAAATGAACTCTCCAGTCGCCTTATTTGAGACACCTCAGCATCCACGAACCCAAGCATTTTTGAACCAAATTTTAAGTTACTGATGATAGTTCGCGTAATCAAACCTGTCCTTCAAGCTTTACTGCAAATGACGCTCCTCTTCATCGCGATTGTGTGGGTGTTGGACTCTGGTGCCGACGCTATGGGCTATCAATGGCAATGGGAGCGCGTACCTGATTACATCGCTTTTTATGAAGGTGGAGAATGGTGGCCGGCAGAACTTATTGATGGGCTATTGGTCACGCTTAACATCTCGGCTATTAGTCTATTTTTTACCTTAGTATTAGGGTTGGTTACCGCGTTACTAAGGCTGAGCGATTCGAAAGTCGGCAATATTATTGGTACAACTTACGTCGAAGTAATACGTAACACGCCGTTGTTGGTGCAAATCTATTTACTCTACTTCGTGTTTGGCCCCGTGATTGGTTTGGACCGATTCAGCACCGCCGTTTTGGCATTATCCCTTTTCCAAGGTGCCTACACCGCGGAAATATTCCGTGCAGGTTTAAACAGTATTCCTAAAGGGCAATTCGAAGCAGCACAAACTCTCGGACTATCACCGTTTTACACCTACAAAGACGTAATTTTGCCTCAGGTTTTACAGCGCACATTACCGCCATTAACCAATGAAGTGGTTTCTTTGATCAAAAACTCTTCCATTGTAAGCGTGATGGCGATTTTTGATCTAACAACACAGGCACGCAACATCGTCTCAGAGACGGCGATGCCGTTTGAAATTTGGTTTACCGTGGCAGCAATTTATCTTGCCCTCACTCTGTCACTTTCTGGCTTGTCTGCATGGCTAGAACACAAACTCGGAGCCAGTTGGCGCAAATTATAAGGAGATAACATGAAGTTATTCAAAGCGACCATTACTGCATTATTAGGGCTAGCCATCGCTATGCCTACAATCGCGAAAGAAGATGTCGCCACAACCAATGTAGATCAAATCAAAGAACGAGGCACTTTGCGCGTTGGTATGTCAACATTTGTACCTTGGGCAATGCGTAACAAGCAAGGTGAGTTAATCGGTTTTGAAATCGATGTTGCCAAACGCTTAGCACAAGATTCAGGTTTGAAAGTGGAATTCGTACCGACTGCGTGGGATGGCATTATTCCCGCACTACTGGCGAAAAAGTTCGACGTGATCATCGGTGGCATGTCGGTTACGCCTGAACGTTCCAAAAGCGTGTTGTTTACTGAGGCCTACTCGCACTCAGGCGTTCAAGTAGCAGCAAACAAAGAACTCGCCTCTGGTTTTAGCGAATTTTCGGATTTTGACTCACGACGCGTAAAAATTGCGGCTCGTCGCGGCGCATTCACCGTTCAAGTAGCCAGAGAAACCTTCCCGAAAGCGAAGATCCTGCAATTTGATGACGACGTGCAAGCGTTCCAAGAGGTGCTGAATGGTAACGCCCACGCGGTCATTGCTTCTAGCCCAAAACCAGAACATGAGACAGTGAAACACAGCGACAAACTATTCCTTCCATTCTCTGAGCGACTATCACAAGGCAACGAAGCCTTTGCAGTTCGCTTGGGGGAAGAAGATAAAAAGGCCTTTTTCAATAAATGGATTGAAGCAAGAACCCAAGATGGATGGTTAAAACAACGTTATGAATACTGGTTCTCGACATTAGATTGGCAAGATCAAGTCGCGCAAGGCCAGTAATCTAAATGGCTCGTGGACGCCGCGAGCCTATACTCTCCAATCATCCATTTTACTTTTCCATAACTTATCGGAGTCAAATTTTTGGGCGAACACACTACCACTCGCACAGCACCCGCGAAATCCAGCACAGGCTACCTTTTACCGCAATTAAACACACTAGACTGGGTACTACTTGTCATGTGCGGTATCGGTGGTGTTTGGCTGTACCATCGGTCCACTATTGGTGTGCATTATTTGTGGCAGTGGAAAGAGGCGCTTGAATTACTTTTCACGCCTAGAGCAGATGGTGGTTTGCCCTACTTCTTCCAAGGTTTGATTTCGACGTTAAGGCTCAGTGTTTGGGGCATAAGCTTCGCATTAGCGTTTGGCACTTTGTTAGGCTTAGCACGCTTCTCTCGTTCCGTTTGGTTGCGCACACCTGCCAATGCGTTTATCCAGTTAGTGAGAAACATCCCTCCGTTGGTATTTGTTTTTATTTTCTACTTTTTCATTTCTAACCAATTGATCCCGTTACTTGGTTTGGAAGATCTTCTACGAAACTACAACGGCGAACCAAATGCGCTACAGCACTTTCTGTTTGGGCCTTCGAACCTTTGGGAAAACCTTGCCTCTGGCGTGTTATGTGTCGGCTTACTCTCTTCTGCCTACATTGCAGAAGTTGTGCGCGGTGGTTTACAAAGTATCGACCAAGGTCAGTGGGAAGCGGCTGACTCATTGGGCTTGTCTCGATGGGTGAAATACCGATTTGTTATCGCGCCACAGGTGCTTAAATCAATCACACCTGCACTTGCCGGTCAAACCATCTCTTTGGTGAAAGACACCTCTATTGTTTCACTGATTTCGATACAAGAAATGACGTTTGTTGGGACAGAGATGGCAAATTCATCAGGGTATATATTTGAAAGTTGGTTGATTGTCGG
>NZ_WXWS01000641.1:0-5430 GCF_009904715.1 Vibrio sp. V42_P2S4T144
GAGTGTAACGGCGATTGCCGTTGCCATTGTAGTGGCATCCAAAGAAATCATTTTGTGTTTTACGGGTTCGATTCAAAGAGCAAGTTCACGTTCTTTTCGCGTTGGGGACTGGATTGAGGTCGGGAAGTTATGCGGTGAAGTGATTGAGCACAATATGATGGCGACGGTGATTCAAGAGATCGACCTGCATCATGGGCAATATCATTACACCGGCAAAACAGCGACATTGCCTAATAGTATGTTCTTTACCTATCCAGTAAAGAACCTCAACTTCATGAAGCGGTACGTTTACCACAACTTTTCTGTAGTGGTGAAAGACTTCGTCAATTTGTATCCACTGCTACCGATTTTAACTGATAAAATTGAAGAACATTGCAGTTACTTTGCTGATGTTGCACATCGTTACAATGCGATGATTGAAAAACATGCCGGTGTTGACCTTCCTGGTTCTGAGCCACATATGCATATTTCTAGCAACATTAATGGTGAACAAATTCTGCACGTGATGATTTTCTGCCCAACCGATAAAGCGAACCACTTAGAGCACTTAATTCGTAAGGACTTTATGGAACTTTATGAGCAACGTTTTCCTGTAGTGCGAGAAGAATAGAGCATCGTACTTCGCCTTTAATTTCAAACCCCGCTATCAAAATAGCGGGGTTTGTTTTTCTTAGCGTATTTTTAGGCTGTAACAATATTCCCAACTTAGCTGAATTTACTCTTCAGCATTAAAAATAGGAAGTAAGTGCTGCCTATAATAGCGACCAACGTGCCAGCTGCGACCTGACTTGGATAAATAGCGATTTGTCCTAGCCAATCTGCCCACAACATTAGGGTTGCGCCAATTAAGGCACCGACACACAGTTGCTCTTTCACTTTTCTTGCTCCTAACATCATCGCCATATGGGGAGCGACCAAGCCAACAAAAGATATTGGACCAACTGTAGCGGTAGAAAAGGCGCATAACAAAGCAACGATGGTGAGCATAAGCGTATTGGCTACGGTAGGGTTAAGCCCTCGTGCATTTGAGAATTGTCGCCCGATGGAAATTAGTGTTAGCCAACGAGAAATCGAGAATACAGCGGCAAGCAGAACTATTATGGCCAAACATAGCATCAGTGCGGTGTCGGCTGTGACTCGATAAATAGAACCAGTTAGCCACAATAAAATTTTGTAACTGTCACCTGAGCCTTGAGCTAGCGAAAATTGAACGAGGGCTTCTAATAGTGCCGTTAGTGCGATGCCGGACAACACGAAGTTAGATGGATTAAAATGGCTTCGTTTACCGATAACCAGCAATAACATCAATACGGACATACTTCCGAAAAAAGCGATACCCCAGCTAAATGCGGAGAGAAGCGACCCAGCGATGACTCCTGTCGTAATAATGGCAAACGTGGCTCCGGAAGACACACCGAGAATATCGGGACTTGCCAGAGGGTTGTAAACTATGCGTTGCAAAATGATTCCGGCAACGGATAGCGCAATACCGACAGAAAGTGCGGTTAACATGCGCGGCCAGCGCAATTGCCATTGGAACTCACCTGGCACAGACCATTGGATCCCGTTTATACCATGGGTAACGAATGAGTAAGCTAGAATCCCAACCAGACTGAATAGCGCAATGCTGCATACCGCGCGTTTAGAAAGCGCCGTTTTTCCTTGGCTCATTGAAAGGTTAAGTTGATCGGTTGCCGTCAGTTTTTTACGAGTAAACCAAATTAAAGCGGGAGCGCCAATAGCTGCAGCCGCTACGCCGCTAGGAATGGTTTCCTCTAACCATAAGCTCAGCGAGATAGCGGCAGAGTCTGTGATGATTAGTAGCATTGCGCCCAAAAGCATGCTGCTGATCAATTCGTCGCGCGGTGTTCTTGCCCCCATCGCTCTGGCAATATTGGGTGTCAGTAATCCGATGAAGCTGATAATACCAACTGCGGTGATGGAGGCAGATACCAGCCAAATACCCATCACCATTAACGCACCAAACGCGGGTAATACCGCTAAGCCTCGGGCTGCTGCGCCTTCTTGTCCTAGTTTCATTAAGGTCAGAATACGTGGTGCGACGATCAAAATTACGATTGCGATAGCGCAGCGAGGCAATAACCACTCAAACCAATCCCAGCTGTATTGAGAGAGGTCTCCTGCTCCCCACATAAAAATATTCTGTGCGAACTGGGCGTTTAAAATAATAATGGCTGTGGCGATAGAACCGAGCAAGATATTGATCACCATCCCCGAAACGACCAACGGCAAACCTGTCATATTACGCACACCGGCAATTGATACGATCAGGCCAAACGCCACTAAAGCCCCAAACATTGCGGCTAATGCAGAGTAATCGGCGACCCAATCGACGAACCAAATGTTTACCACGACTAATGCAAGCCAAGCACCAGAAGAGGTGCCAAGAGTCAACGGCGAGGTGAGGTTATTCTGCGTTAATTGCTGCATTAAGCTGCCGGTGAGACCAAGCATGGCACCAACAAGCAGGGTCATACTTAACCTAGGAAGTTGCGCTTGCGTAAAGAATACATCACGAAACTCGGTTGCTACCTCTGGTTTTGTTAATAATTGCCATTGTTCGAAAAGTGATAAATTAGTATCAATTTGTAGGCTAAAGACGCTAAGTAACGTAATCAGCGCCAGATAACCAATATAATGTTTCGTTCTCATTGTTCTGGTGCCAACTCTATTAGACTGTCGGTAATCGCTTCAGCGGTGTATTGCAAAGACATGGCACCGCCATACGCCCACACTGCTCTGACTGAATTTACCCGCTGCTTTTTCACAAACGGCATCGCTTGCCAAAGTGGCGACTCTTTTAGTTTTCGTTCTTCTGGGAAAGGTTGTACGTAGAGAACGTAGCTGTTTTGAAGGCCCTGAAGCCGATTGATTCGATCTTGCTTTACTCCCCACGCTCGTGGGTCCTCTTTAATTGGAGCCTGTAATCCCAGTTTTCTAACCACGTAGTCAGTGGTGGAGTTTTCGGTTGCAAGTAATACAGTATTCGGAGTTGAAAATCGCATCACAAGAACGCTGAGTGGAGAAGAGTAATAGTGGCGAATTCGCTGGCGCATCTGCGCAAATGAAGCATCTAATTCTGCCAGTTTCTGTTCAGCAAGTGCCTCTTTATTGAATAGCTTGCTGAGCGTACGAAAGTGACGAATGGCCGTTTCAGCTGCGGCCTCATTTTCAGAAAAATTAGGTAAATAGATTACCGGAGCAATTTGTTTGAGTAACGGAATCAAGTCTTGCTGTGGAGACGCAGCAAGAATGACATCTGGTTTCAAACTGGCTATTTTTTCTAAGTTGGGTTCTGCTCGGGTTCCAATATCTTCAATTGACTCTGGTGCAGTTGGATTGACGACCCATTGGCGGTAGCCTGGTAAATTTGGGGCTGCGATTGGTTCTACGTTTAGCGCCAAAACTTGTTCTAAGATGTCCCAGTTTAAGGCTACAACGCGTTGAGGCGCTTGCTCAAAACTATGCTCGCCATATTCATCGGTAACGGTGATGACTGCATGTGCATTGGTCATAAAAAATGCGAGGAGAAAAGCAGATTGTGTAACCACAGTAAGTAAACGAGCTATTATGCGCATACAACAGCCACCTTTTGGCTCGCTAATGTGTTAGCCGGGCTTGGGTGTTCAATCAGCTTAATTGGTGACTCATATAGTTTAGAAAGGCGTGCCTCGTCTAACAACATGTCGGCGTTGCCTTCAAAGGCAATCTTACCTTTTTTGAGCGCAACAATGTGGGTGGCGTAGCGCAGTGCTAAGTTCAGATCGTGCAGGATCACGATAATGCCTACATTCTCGGTTCGATTCAGTTCTGCCAGCAGCGCCATTAGTTGAAACTGATGGTGAACATCGAGCGCCGAGGTTGGCTCATCGAGAATTAAAATTGGCGATTGTTGAGCCAGTAGCATAGACACCCAAGCACGTTGGCGCTCGCCGCCCGATAAGTCATCCGCCAAAGCTTGAGCAAAAGGTGTAACCCCTGTTCGTTCCATAGCCTGCGTGATGATCTGTTTGTCTTCAGCTTTCCAACGACCAAGTGCCCCACGCCACGGAAAGCGACCTAAGCGCACTAGCTCTTCTACCGTTAAACCAGCCGAAGAGGGCAGCTTTTGTGGCAAATAGGCGATCTGTTTTGCCAACTCTTTGGTTTTGAGTGATGAAAGGGAAGTATCGTTTAGTGTTACCGTGCCTTTATCTGGTGGCATTTGACCAGAAAGCAGGTTCACCAGTGTCGACTTACCTGAACCGTTATGGCCTAAAACGACCGTTAGCTCATTTGTTGGGATGTTAAGTTGTTCGATGCCGAGGATCTGACGTCCACCTCGCACGATCTCAATATTAGACAGTTGAAACATGGATGGCTCTTAGGAGAAAACTCCCCTCAATAGAGGGGAGTAGAAGTACAATTACCAGCGGTAGTTTGCGTTTAGCATAACAGAGCGAGACTGGCCGTAGTAACACCAGTAATCGCAACCTGAAACAAACTCTTTATCTAGGATGTTGTTCACGTTTAGCTGTGCTTGCCACTGTGAAGTGATGTCGTAAGTGACTGACGCATCCCAAAGAGTGACAGAAGGAACCGTTAGGTTCGAGCTCTTAGGGTTATCTTTTGACTCACCTACGTAGCGCACACCAGTACCGATATTGAGGCCTGGAATCAGGCTGTAGGCGCTGTAGTCTACCCATGCAGACGCTTGATGCTCAGGAATAAGTGCGGCTTGTTTTTTACCTTGGCCAAAGCTCTCATCTGTTTTCGCTTTAGTGTAGGTGTAGCTTGCCATCAGTTTTAGATCGTCGGTTAGCTGCGCCGTGCTTTCTAGCTCAATACCTTGAGATGTCACTTCACCTGTTTGTGTCGCAATCCATGTTGATGGGTTAGTGACCAACGCGTTCTTTTGCGTGATGTCGAACCATGCAAGGTTGATAAAGCCATCCATAAAGCTTGGCTCATACTTTACACCCACTTCTACTTGCTCGCCTTCCAGCGGTTTGTAAAGTTCATTGGTTGCCGCATCAATAGTGCTGATCACTTCAAACGACTGAGAGTAGTTTGCGTAAGGTGACAGGCCATTGTTTGCAAGGTACATCACACCCGCACTTAGAGAGAGCTGACCATCATCACGAGATTCACTTTGATCAACGGTAGCGCCTTTGCCAGAGTTTTCTGTTTTCACCCAGTCGTAACGAGCACCTATGTTACCAATCCACTGTTCATGCAGTTTCAATTGGTATTGTGAATAGAGACTTGCTTGAGATTTCTCAATCTCACGTTTCACGTTGTTGGCAGGATCAAGAGGGGTGAAGTTGCCGTAAACTGGGTTCCACGGGTTGATAGTGCCAAATGCATAGTTGTCTTGCTCGTCGCCATCGGTTTTGTGGAATTGCAGATCCATACCGATAAGCACTGTGT
>NZ_WXWS01000078.1:0-5395 GCF_009904715.1 Vibrio sp. V42_P2S4T144
CTGTAGTTTGGCTTCACCGCTTTGATCCAACAGATTATTCATTTCAGTCGGCCAGTAATGACTTTGCTTGTGACGTAGTTCCGCGACAACTCTCTGAGTGATTTGCTCGGAAATACTGTGCGCCCATTGATTGTGTTTTGCCTGAATAACTTGGGTCTCAGAGGTTCGATAAACAATGCCATTATCATTCAAATAACTCGCCAATGTCACTGGACGAACAACTAAAGTTGGGCGCTGAGCGATATCAGAAGAGCTCAGAGTCACTGGTTCCGCCTTAGGTAGAAGGTACATAGCTCCTTTAGTTTGCGGAGCGCTACTGCAACCCGTTAGACCGACAAATAGCGCGATAGACAGAAAGAATACTCGTTTCATTAGTTTTGGCCTTTAACTGGTATTGGGTCACTGATTTCATCTTCTCCAAACACAAGAGAGTTTGGCTTTTCGTTTAGCTGTTTAAGTACGGGTTTAAACTCTGTCATCACGCTTTCTAATTCTTTTAGCGTGGCTTCCATTTCGCTGTACATGGTTGAGTTGGGCCCATAACCATCGAGTGTTTTTTGTAATTGCTGTAAGCTTTGGCGAATATCTGCTGGGATCTCTTGCGTCTCTTTTTGATTCAAAAGTTTATCAATACTGTCCGCCACGCGTTCTGCTGAAGCTAACGTTTTTTCGGACGTTTTTAACGTTGAATTGAGAGAGTCTAGTGTTTCTTCCATTGGTAAGTTATTAATCTTATTTAGGAAGTCGTTCACTTGGCGCTGAACCTGCGCAAAACCACCACGCATGGTTGGGAAAACATCTAAATCAGCAAACTTACTCGGTACGTAAGGCTCGTCATTTGGATAGAAGTCGGCGTCAACATATAGTGCGCCTGTTAATAAGTTACCTGTTTTTAAAGTACCACGTAGGCCTTTAGCAAACTCACTCTTCAATTTATCTTTTAACATTGGCAAAGATTGGGATTGGAAATCGCCATAAACACGGCCGAGCTCGATACGTACCAATACAGGGATTTTTTTCGCAGAAAAGTTCTCTTCTGGGGTTGGAAGTCGCATTGGTACACGCATCACAGTACCAATTCTCAAGCCTCGATATTCGACAGGTGCCTTACGTTTAAGCCCTCGTACCGATTCATCAAAAAGCATAACGAATTCAATATAATCATCGTACATGCCTTCTCGAAGTTGTTTAATATCATCATACAAGCGGAAGTTGACCATATTTTCAGTGAGCTGTTCACCGGATTCAAGACCTGGAACGGTATCGAAGGTAACACCACCCGTTAGCATGCTCTCTAATGAGCCAAACTTGACTTCGAACCCTTCAGCATTGAGCTGTAAATCTACGCCAGAATTCAGCCAGAACTTGGTACGAGTGCGCACTAAGCTGTCATAAGGCTTGAAAATAAAGAGTTGGTATAACGCTTTGCGAGTGTCAACATCAAAGCTGGTTTTCTCTACGCGACCAACCGTAAAGCCTTTATAAATGACGGGGTCACCAACGCCTAGCTTACCAGCCTCGCGGTGTGTTAACACAAGGCGTAACCCCTCTGCATCAGGAGAGGCCACTGGGGGAACATCTAAGACCGTAAAGCGCTCTTTCTCTATCTTAGATTTACCCGGCTGAAGTTGGATATAAGCGCCAGAGAGCAAGGTCTCTAAACCTGAAACGCCATCACGGCCAATACGAGGCTTCACAACCCAAAACATGGTGTCATCTCGCAGCATGCGTTCTGCATCCTTGTTCATTTGTGCCTTAGCGATGATGTGATCGTAATTTTCACTGAGAGTGACTTCAGTAATCAGTCCTACTTTTACATTCAATGCTCGGATTTCGGTTTTGCCAACCTCAATCCCATCTGCGGTTGGCAGTTGGAGAGTAATTTGTGGGCCTGTACTGTTGATATATTGGAACAGCATCCACGCTCCCATGGCTAGCGCAAGGATCGGGACAATCCATATCGCAGAAATCTGCTTTTGCGGTTTTATTTGAGCGGTTACGTTGTTCTCATCACTCATATTTGGCTTTCTCGTTTAAGTTGTCAGAAATCGGCTCCTGCACTTCGTTTTGTGGCAATTGCCACAACAAACGTGAGTCAAATATCATTGCAGAAAGCATAGTAAAAATGACCACTGCCGCGAAAGAGAGCGCAGCAGGACCTGGATAAATCGCCATTAAGTTTTGCAGTTGAACCAGTGCAACTAAGATCGCGACGACGAAGATATCGATCATGGACCAACGGCCAATAAACTCAGTTATACGGTAGATCTTTAAGCGTGAAATACTCTCTTCGTGCGGAAGATATCGCGCTTTTTGCGCATTGTAATACAGCCACGCGAGTGCCAGCATTTTCGCCATTGGAATAAATACGCTAGCAAAGAAAATTACCATCGCAATAGGGTAAGAACCTAAATGCCAAAGCAATATAACCCCCTCCATGATAGTTGAACCTTCTGCATGTCCAAGACTTACGGTGTACATCATAGGGTAGAGGTTTGCAGGGATATAGAAAATGACTGAAGCAAACAAAAGCGCCCAAGCTTTTTGTAAGTTGTCTGCGGGGTTGTATTTGTGAATAGGGCTTTTACAACGAATGCAGTGTTGGTGTTTTTTAGCTTCAATAGGGTTGAGCTGGTGACACGTATGACAACCAATATGGTTGTGGTTATGGTGCGTATCACCCTCTTTTACATTAGATAGCTCGATAGCTGGAATAAAGTGCCCCCAGAGCCAGCTTTTGTCGACCATTGATATGCATTTGACTACCAGAACGGTATATACACAAAACGCCCAGAATGAAGTGCCCATTCCTATGTCTGCGAGGGAAGCGATTTTAATTAAGCTGACCAACACGCCAATCAAAAAGACATCCACCATTAACCAGGGTTCGACTCGAAACAGAAGACGGCATAAAACTTTTGCCATTCGTTGCTGCTTTTTAGAGGGGGTATGTTTACGTGCTTTTAATGCTTCAAGGTGAAGAAAGAGAATGAGGCCAACATAGATTGCAGGTAAAACGATAACTGTTGCGAGTAACAGCACACCCAAAAGCACATTTTGAAACTCAGCCAGCATTTTTGCAGCGTGCAACAAGGTGATTTCTTGCGACAACCCTTGCACGCTGAACGACATAAAAGGGAAAGAAATGCTTAGCACTAACATGATCAAACATGCCGATGATATGGCGATCACGCTTTGGTAAGGCTTGGCATTCACTTTAGTCAGCGAATGCGAACATCGAGGACATTGTGCTTTTTGCCCCTGTTCGATATCGGGAATGCGAACAACAAGGCCGCACTCTTCGCATGAAATTAACTGACGGGAATTAGGTTGAATACTCATCGGGTAGGTTTTAGATTCATTTGCTTTAAGAATACTCTTTTTTCACTAGGCACGCTTGTTTTGATTCAGGAGTTTACGAGTTTCTTACTTTTGGCATTAGAGGATATGGGAGATCTAAGACATAAACGAAGTCGCGTTTGGTACAAGATTTTACGGCGAAGATGAGTATGTTGGAAGCCGAAAGTAATATGATGTTGCTTGTTTATTGGAGGGGGTAACTACTTGTTTTTAAGGGTAAGTAACCCTGCCCAGATAATCTGAGCAGGGAAAAAGAGCATTTTATTTAAGGTGCTTAGTTGTACTTTACTTGACCGTTCCGCTCTTAAAGGCATTGGAGCCGACTTGCGTACCGTTGAGCGTTTTGCCGTAATAGCCTTGGTGCTGGTGATATTTCTCCGCGTTTGCGGTGACATTGCCTTTGAATCGAGGATCTTGTGGACGCTCATGGCTGTTGACGTATGCTGCGACATCCCATGCTTCTTGCTCTGTCAGCTGCACACTTTTCCCAAGCGGCATGTTTTCGTAAATAAAATAGGCTGCAGTGTTAATCCGGTGCATACCTGCGCCCCAGTTATACGCATATTCGCCCCAAAGTGGTGGAATGTATGAATGGTCGTTGGTGTCTTTGATGCCTGAACCGTCGGCGCGATGGCAAGTTTCACAGTTCTTTTCGTAGACCAATGCGCCTCGCTCTATTGATGGTTCTTGCTCAGGGGCGGCGATTTTTGGGTAGCCACGCCCAGAGAGATTACCTCGCTTTTCAACTGGTAATGCTTGTGCGATGGCTTCGGGCAACGGAAAGTCTTTTGCTTTTCCACCAATTTGCAACGCTTTTGCGTCTAGCTCTGGAATGGGTTCATCCGCCATACCATGTTTGTCAAGCAAACCGCCCATCGCTAACCAGTAGGCGTAAGCACTAAGGGCAACAATTTCTGGCGAATCGTAAGCGGGCGCTTTACCGTTCATGGAATACTCGAAACAACCCTGGATACGGTCAGCATAGCTGTTTACGCGATCGTTTTTCTTACGATATGCCGGGTATGCCATGTAAGCTGCCCACAGTGGCGCAGCGTTTGCTTTTCGTCCTGCCTCCATATGGCAGTTCACACAGTTTTGTTCGTTGCCAACGTATTTTCCGCGCATTTGTTGTGAGTTAACAAAGAGCGAGTAACCGCGTTTTACTTGCTCACCAAATGCGGTGTTTGGGATTGTGCTGAGATCACGCGGTTTTAAGTATTCACCGTGCTTTTCTTTTTCTATCGCAGGTAGCTCTTTCTGGCGGTCCGGTAACAGATCGTTAGCTAATACGAGCGTAGAAATGAAAGGCAGTGCGAACAAAGAATAGAAACGTTTCATGACTGCTCCTAGTAACGTAATGAGGCAAAGTAGTAAGCAAGATTTTCGATCTCTTTGTCAGTGAGATTTTTTGCGATGGTCCCCATCATATTGAGCGGGTCGCCACTGCGAGTGCCGTTTTTCCATGCCATCAATTGCGTTTTTAAGTAATCAGCATGTTGGCTTGCGAGGCGAGGGAACTTGTCGACGCCCATACCGCTGGCTCCATGACAAGTCGCGCAAGCTGGAATATTTCGATCCCAATCGCCTTGGAAAATTAACTTACGATACGGGTTACGAATATCAGCTTGGTCGCCGCGTTGTTCTGGATTCGTGAACTCATAGCTCGGGAGGTTAGCAAAGTACTCCATAACTTCCTTACGGTCTGCGGGATCGCTGAGTTCCTTCGCCATGCCTTGCATGACCACATTTTGGCGTTCGCCACTAAGGAATAATTCGATTTGAGTGTTGAGATAATTCGCGTTTAAACCAGCGATCATCGGCGCGATATTTGGCTGTCCCATGCCATCTTGGCCGTGACAACCGCTACATACGCTGGCTTTTTCCGGAATAGACGAGGCGCTTGCGCCCATAGTGGTTGCTAACAAACAGGCCACCACCACTGGAAGAATTTTTGACATGCTGACTCACTTTAATTTTTATTAATATGTCTAAGTGCTACTTGGTAGTCACTCGGACGATATTGTCGGCCTTGTCA
>NZ_WXWS01000127.1:0-5393 GCF_009904715.1 Vibrio sp. V42_P2S4T144
CTTTTAATGAATGCATTCTTATCTCCTTAAGGGCATTTTATTGCGGCCTTTAGATAAGTGTCGCCTAATTTCCTGATTTTACTAAATGGAAAGGAGTAATTTTATTTATAGGCACAGCCTATTGAACTAAAACAAAATTAACTCACCGAACAACATTCACTGTATTTCGTTAAACGCAAGATTCAGCCAGGCTGATTTTTCTAGGCAATAAATACAACAAAGCCAGTCAAATTGACTGGCTTTGTTATTAAGTAATTGTTGCGTTAGCTATGTTGGCGGCGCATGTTGTCTAAAATAATGCCAGTCGCCATCGCGACATTCAGTGATTCGGCACCGCCAAACGCCGGAATCGTGATCTTATCTGTCACGAATTTTGCTGCGGCTTCGCGCACACCATGAGATTCGCTGCCCATCAACAAAATACCTTCAGCAGCGAAATCCGTTTTATGAACGCTCTCTCCCTCCAAAAACGCGCCATATACTGGCAATTTGGCGTGTTCCAAATAACTTGGCAAATCCACCAAACTCACTTGTACGCGGCCAAAGCTGCCCATGGTCGCACTGATCGTTTTAGGATTATAAGGATCAGCACAATCTGTACTCGCAATAATGTGCTTGATGCCATACCAGTCTGCAACACGAATAATCGTACCTAGATTACCAGGGTCGGATACACCATCTAGCGCAATCATCAAGCCTTTCGCTTGAGGCTCTTTTACACTCGGAATTTCAACCACAGCAATGGCCGCATTATTGCTCACAAGCGTGCTCGCTTTGGTCAATTCATCAAGCGATGCTTCAACACAATCAAAACGATTTAGCGTACCAGCATTTTGTTCGAGAAATGCCGCTGTTGCAAAAACCTGCTTCACCTTCAATGAACTACTTGCTAGCTCTAGTACGTTCTTTTCACCCTGAACTAGGAATAAGCCATGCGCTTTACGCTGTTTCTTTTGACCTAAAGCACGAAGCAGTTTTAATTGGTTTTTTGAAATCATTAAAGTATCCCAGGTGAAAATGGTTATTCGACGAGCGTACCCTAAACAATCTTCACGAAAGTTCGGTATCGAGCGGATGAGATTATAAATTATACCTAAATAACCTCAAGAAGCTTGATCATCAGAAGACGTTGAACACCAAGCGTAGCCAAAATAAAAGAAGGCTCAAAAACGAAAAAAGCCCTGCGATAACGCAGGGCTTTCAAAGTGATGCCTGCAATATATGATCGCATATCACGAACATGATTTCAAATAGTTACAAAACAACTTGCAGCAAAAGTTCGCATAAAATTGCATCAAAAGTCTGCATATTTGACCAACGACTTAAAGGTAACGTTGTAAAATTACCACATTCCTATCAGTCCCTCGAGAAACATATGGTCCTTGGGTCGACAATGTTTTTATTGAGCGATTATGGCGAAGTCTGAAACTTAAAAGCTTACAGCACGCCCCATAAAGTGGAACTTGAAATCGGGCACTACATCGTGTTTTATAATGAGGAGCTTAATCATCAGGAACTCAATAACCTCATCCCTGATAAAGTCTACTTTGGCAGACAGAGATTTGCTGCTGAGCAGGATCAATCGCCTAAGGTATTGGCTTATGTGTCCAACCATTAGGCTCCACTTTTCTAATCTGTTCATAAAAATAAATTTTGTGTATGCGTAAAGATAATTTATACACCTTTGATAGCTGGCCTGTAGGTACACCAGAACGCTTAATACATGGCTATTGGGAGTTGGGCATGATGAGGTTTCACACATTTGCTAGTGAATGCGGTAAAGAGCTTCAAGATACGTACAACCGCACTAACCATGGACTAGGTGCTAATGTTGTGTACATAGACCTAACGTCAATGGGAGATGGGTATCGATACAAGTCAGAGATCTTAGATATTATTCGAAGTCATCAGCAAACATGGGTGTGGTTCGTAGGCTGTAGGGCGCTATTGGAGGACTCATTGGCGGGTTGGTTACGCTCTGTTTTAACGACATACGACCTAGACCACGTTCGAGTTGCTTTTGTGCTTGATAGCCGTGAGCAGTTCAACCATATCTTTCAGGATTATTCAGCTCCGTTCTATCAATCTACCATAGCTCTGGATCTCTCAAAGAACAGTTAGGCTTATTCTTAGTTACTATTAAATATTTACTCTGCTTTTTAGCTAGTTCGTATAGATCCAGCCCTAAATGATCCAATTTAAGGGACTAAAGCAGAGCTTTTACTCTCATATCATCGCTAAATCTAACTTTTGTTATTTTTCGGTCGGGTGGCAATTCAAACAAATGAGAAGTTGATACACTTGGGGCATTTTTGATTCTGGTAATGAATTCCGAAACACAAACATACTGGTTCACAACTCATCAATATCAACGTCAATTTCTGGGGAGTTTTCTCTTTGCTTAACTAGTTCTCGGTCTTGTTCATCTTCCTCAAATTCAATTCGGGAAGAGTCAAAAACATCACGTCGTTCAACTAGAAAGTCGATATCCGCCTTATCCGCACCTTCCGAATAAGCCCTCCAATCTTTTTCACTTGTAGTCGCGAATTCATCGGTGTGCGCAGTATGACTTGTTAATCCTTCTAAAAGGTCTTTTTCTGGCAACAGTTTTTTACTCATAACTTACTTCTCGATTCAAAAATGACATTAGATAATTTATAGCATAGTGAGCAGCTAGAAATTAGCTCTGAAACAAGGAAAGGGGCAAAGCCTTCTTAGAACTATTACATCCACAACGTGCCCACTACGAATGTATTCACGGGTAAAAACACCATATGTATCGCTTCAGCTAAACAGCTACCGTACACAAAGACCACAGCCAACACCGACCAACTTCTTGGATTTATACCCAACTTTTTGGCTCGATAAACAAAAAATTGTATCGGCATACACTACTATCATCCTACCTAGCTGATTTTGCAGAAGAAAGTTAATGGCATGCTTACTGCTTAGTGCCGTGATAACTAGTATTCACTTTAGGTATTTGTGTGTCCTATAAAGTTCTTCCACTGTCGGAAGTAATGTCTCATGAATTTGGATTGATAGAGGGCAACTTCCATAATATTTCGGAAGCGGATATCGCCTCTGCTATTCCTTCACATCTTACTTTTGAACAGCTAAAGCAGCATCTCTACGAAGGCAATCTCGTGCTCGTGAGTGATACGCCTCAAATTCCCGCTCTACTTAGTTACAACGACCCAATAGGTCCTAAAACTTGGCGGCTGAATTCTGAGGTTATCTCTGAACTTTCGGATGATGCGGCTAATAATTTGTTAGCAATAACGAAAACCACCAGAGCAACGGGAGGTTACCGCTCTTGTATCAGGGAAACCTCGACGCCCGAACGAGTTTACACGCCGCAGCGAATCGCAACCGAAAGTGAAGAGGAAATCACCAAGGAATTTGAGTACAGCTTTGAAGTCGGATGCTCGGATACCACCATAAAGAAAATGGTGCACAGTGACTTTGTTTTAGCGAAAACTGAAAAAGAGAACGCGGTGACCCGTTGGGAGCAAGCCAATACCGAGCAAGGCACCCGCTACACAGCGTTATGTGTGTTTGATGAGCCAAAGCGTTTAAATATCCACATCGCTGATGACAATCTCGGACTGACACCATTGGAAGCCGTCACATTACAAAAAGCCGGCAGCCATAAAGCTGAGGAAGGTTTTATACCTGTTGTCCCTGCAGTGCGATTGGGTGAACGTTTAGGTTTGCCTACAGAAGGCTATTACTACCACTTTAATGATGGTGAACTTGTCCAAGAATACAAAATTCTTGGGGAAGAAAAATGGGCGTTTTACGCTACGCAATCGACACAAGACAAGCTCAATGACGAGCGTGGTTTTACTAAAGACCAAAGCGCTATTTTGGTGTATTGGAAATTAGCCGATCAAATCATCGAAAATCAATACATCATTTATCTTGAGCGACAAATCACGTGTGAAGAGCTCGATAATCTCAGTGAAGATTGGCTGTGTGAAAACGGGATAAAGTTGGATATCCCCGCATTGTTTGATGCGGTCAAACAGCCGGAAGAAGCGCGCTCAGAAGGTAACAACGATGAGACGCAAGCGGAACAAACCGCAGCGAAGCACATTGTAACGGTAGGGGAAGACTGGCAAAGCATCGCTGAACTATATGGTATGGGAGCTAAAGCCTTGCTCTTGCTTAACCCAGTGTTTGAGGCCGACCCTCTGTCACTTGCGGTAGGTGATGAAATTATTGTTGCTGAGAAACAGCAACAACAAGCACCGGATAAAAAGAATACCTTTCCGCCGCTGCGCCCACAAACTTACAACAACATCCGCAACAGTCATTATCAGCACAGTGATCCATTGCTCGGGTTGACCAAATATAGAGCCATTAACACTGCCGATTGCATAGAAGGCGATGTGGTAATCCTCAATTTAAAAGACGCCACAAGCTCGCTCGTGTTCGCTAAATCCTGCACCAGACCAGAGGGATGTATTGAAATTGGCGACCAACAAGAGTCAATAAGTAACTTTGGTCCTTGGTCATTCTTCTTTGCACAAGCCAATGCAAACCCAGCTGCTGTCATACCCGCCATTCAAGCGACACAAGCACAAATGGCTATGGGCAGTTCCGCAGCTGTCGCCGGTTCCCCAGAGCAAATGCAGCAAACCCAAACCGCAGCGATGCAGTTAGATAAACTGGCCGGCACATTGAAAGACAAAATCGTCGAGGGCTACCGCTGGCAGGTCGAAGGTATTGGCGCTTTGTTTGCCATGCAGCAAAGCTTATTTGGCGATAACACCCAATACACAGACCAAGATTTACGCCAAGTAACCACGGCGCAAAGCCGCGTTCGTGTCCACATTACCGAGCCCCAAGATGGTGAGTTTTATCCGCACGTACAGGGCTATCATGTAGATGACACACGAATCCCCATCAAATATGTGAAACAAGGGAACAATGGTCAGTTGTCCGTTGCGATTGAAGAGAACGGACCAACCATATATTGGACTCCAGAAGAAAACGGTGAAGCAAGTTGGCAAACTACCCCCGATCATAGTGATGGGTTTGAAAAAGACGATATACTGGTCACGCCAATCCACTCGGATAGCGATGCGAACGTCACCGTTACGCCTGCGCCTGAAGAGAAAGACTGGCGTGATGCGATCTTGGTATTCCCTGAAAGCTCAGGCATTGCACCACTTTATGTGGTTTACAAAGAAAGCCAGAGAGATAAGCCCGGAGTAGTTACTGGTAAGGGCGAAGATATCTTTGGTCTCTGGTTAGCTGATGCGGGTAAAGACTTTGGTGCTCCAATACCCTCCCAAATTGCTGATAAGCTAAGAGGAAGAGAGTTCAGTAGCTTTGACGATTTTAGAAGAGTCTTCTGGGGCGAGATTGCCAATGACCCTACTCTA
>NZ_WXWS01000574.1:0-5371 GCF_009904715.1 Vibrio sp. V42_P2S4T144
ATTAGCGGCTTGTTCTAGTGCATCCACAACACCAATCGTCAGGATGTCTTTATTTTTTAGTTGCTCAGCATTCCATTTATCTGTCAAAAGCACCTGAATACCTGGGTACCCAGAATCACTTCCTAACGAGCCCATGACGTTTAAGAAGGTCTGCAACACTTCTTTTGGAGCTCTCTCTGGAACAACAATCGCAGTTTCTGACAAATCGGCCATGCGTGTGTAAGGGAAGCCAGAAGTAGCAAAAGCGCGCATATTTGGCATTTCGATGTAGTGAGGGAAACCACTAAAATCAACCGTAGAGTCACCATCAATGACCGCGTATTGCTTACTTGGCTGCGTCACCTGACATTGCCCATCAGTCACCGACGCAAAACCAAACTCAAACTCGATTCGGTTTTGACTACCCACCTTAAAAGCCGGAATGCGAACAAACGTATCACCACTTAGAATGCCATCATCTAACAAAGGAACACGTATACGGTTAGATTCTCCACCTTGACCTTTTGTGGTTAGGTTGAACGCCTCAATGAATTGGTCATTAATACTCAAAGTCAGACGAGAGCCGGAATGATCCGCAGCAGGCGGTGAATAACGATAGTTAAGATCCATCGGTATACCACGGCTTTGCCAAGTAAAGAGATCGGGTGGTAAACGCAAACTTACGTTGATTGGTGGAGGCGTTCGGCCTTCCACTTGCAGCATGCTTTTTTGTTCGACTAACTCAGACAATGCAACAGGACGAGCCGTACTCACCCAGTTTGGCGCATCGTACGGGACTCGTGGTTTGATTTGTTTGACTTCATTAATCTTCGCGATTGGTCCAGTAAGAAGTTGGTTTCCCAACGCCAAACCTTGCACCGCAATGTTAAGATCCTTACTGTCACGGCCTGTCACCAGAAGAAACTTCACGTACGGGTCTGTTGGATGAGTGATGACTTGAAGACGAGGGCCATCCGTGTCTGGAAAATCTCTCAGAAACTCAGGTTTGTTGTCATTGGTAACAAAGACAATGGCGTTGCGCTTAGGTAACGTGTCGACACTAAAAGGGAATTGAGCACCACGCCAACCCGCAAGAGCACCAAAGTAAGAGCTCAAGACACCGGCAGCCTTGACATCATCTAAATCGTATTTGCTACCCATCACGACAGGCAGATTTAACTGGCTGAAATCACGGACATCAAAAAAAGGAGCCGGTAACAAACTCAAGTCACTTTCCAGCACTGTCTTTTGAGCAAGCATCTCAATTCGACTACTTTGGCTAATCTCAGCCCAAATGCTCGAGTCATTGGGATTAGCACAGTCTTTCTGAGTATTCCCTATTAACTCAAAGCGAATTTGGTTGTAATTACTAAAGTAACGAGTGTCCAGCGGCATAGATAAGCTCAACTTTTTGCCTTGCTGGCCATCGACGATTGACGCTACTCCCATAAGTTCGTTGTTCAAATACACTTTGACGTGAGAAACCAAAGAGAGCAACGCTGGCGAAGGTGTGATATCAAAGTGCAACGTTGCTTTAGATACCACCTCATCGAGTCGCGAACCGAAACCAATATAAGCACTGGCCTCACTACCTTGGATAGCAATTGAACCACTGTAACCTAATTGACTAAATGGGATGACGCGCTTAAACACGGTCGAATCTTCAGCATCTTGCTGTGCCAAAGGCGTTGCTTGTTGCTGACTTACTTCTTGTGCCGCGAGACTGCACGACATACACATGAGAGTGATAGCCGTTGTCAACGCTGTTAGTTTTTTATTATTTAGCATGACTTGAGGTCCTGATTGGGACATAACGAGGTCTTAGTGACCAAATAAATTCGATACAAAATAAAAGTGCATTCACACTGACCTGAACAAACTTAGGACAATGTTGCAGCAAGCGTTTGTATCCATTAAAGCCGACTTGCAGTACAGCCTGCATACTCGATAGAGGTTTATCTGATTGATAACCTTGTTGCCATTTCGCCCATGTATCTGCACGTGCAAATGTACATTGGACGTATTGGATTCGTTGTTGATGAGACAATTCGTTGAGTTGTAAACCAAATATCCCCTTATGAGCATAGGCAACCGTCATAGGGAACACGAATTCTTGGCCACCTCGATTGAGGATCACTTCTAAGGTTTGACCGAGTAAGTAAGCACAGGTTGGTTCATCGACCCCGTCAATTTCTATGCGCACGCCCCCCAAAGAGAAATCCTTCATCTGCGCTTGTATTAAATGCCCAGAATTAAGCCTAACCGCGACAGGAATCGCCACCTCTACTCGGTGATCTTTTCGCACTTGTTTAGCTTCTACTGCAACCGCAACGGCAGCACCTAAAATCAACAGGTTGTACATCGTCCATACGAGATTCACGATAACTGTACCGATTTCATTTTGAGGCCCCCACCCCATTCGGTAAATCCCTACAGCGAAGCCCAAAATGTTGAGTGCAACCAAAACCAAATATGGTCGAGAGATCACCCAATCGTAGTGAGACTTTTCAACCAAACCGCCTTTTGCCGTTACGTTGAATGTCCCTTTATGGGGCGCAAACAAAGCCACCGTTGTTGGCCTTGCGATATACCAAGCAAGCACGGTTTCGTATACCTCACCCCAAAACGAATAACGGTAGTCACCCTGCATACGAGAGTTGGTCATGCTGGCGTGAATCATGTGGGGTAATACGTACAAAATGATCGCCAGCGCTGGTGCATAAATCACGTAGGAATGCAGCAACAAATAAGCCAAGGGTGCGATCAGGAATACAATCCTCGGGATACCAGATAGAAAGTGCAGCATGGCATTGACGTAACAAAGCCGTTGAGAGAGCTTAAGCCCCTTTCCAGTCAATGGATTATCTACCCTAAATATCTGCGCCATCCCGCGAGCCCAACGAATGCGTTGCCCAACATGTGCAGACAATGTTTCTGTCGCCAAACCAGCAGAAATCGGCTGCTTAAGATATGCAGAACGATAGCCTAAACGGTGCATGCGCAGAGACGTGTGCGCATCTTCCGTCACGGTTTCGACTGCAATACCACCGACTTCCTCTAAAGGCTCTCGACGTAAAATAGCGCACGAGCCACAGAAGAAAGTCGCATCCCATAAGTCGTTACCATCTTGAATCAGGCCGTAAAACAAGTTGCCTTCGTTTGGCACGTTACGAAAGTTCGATAAGTTACGCTCAAAAGGATCCGGTGAGAAAAAATGGTGCGGCGTCTGAATAAGCGCCAACTTTGGATCTTTCAGGAACATCCCCATTGTGAGCTGAAAAAATGCTCGTGTAGGAATATGGTCACAGTCAAAAATCGCAACAAACTCACCGCTGGTCTGCTTCAACGCATAGTTAATGTTACCGGCTTTCGCATGTTCATTCGTTGGGCGGCGGATGTAGTTCACCCCTACACTTTTGGCGAAATCTCGGAAGCTATCACGCTTGCCGTCATCCAGAATGTGGATGTTAAGTTTGTCTTTCGGCCAATCGACACCTAACGAGGCATAAACCGTCGCTTTCACAACATCGAGATCTTCGTTGTAAGTAGGGATCATCAAGTCAATGGTTGGCCAAGTTGACTGATCCGGTGGCATCGATACTGGTTTGCGATTCAATGGCCAGATATTTTGGAAATAGCCAAGCATCAGCACAATCCAAGAATACGTCTCAGCTAGAAGTAAAACGCCCCCTAGAAACAAAGCAACAGGATCGTCCCAGTTCAGGGTAGACGAATAACGCCACCACAAGTATCGACATGAGGCCGTAACCGACAAGATGATCAAAAGCATGGTAGGAAAACGACCCGGCATGCGACGGACCATCATCGCTAATGCCCAGAGTAACAGCACAAAGACAGTCTGAGCCTGATAACCAAATGGCACCGTAAAACAAAGCAAAGCGATTAACACCACGAAAAACAGCAAAGTGTAGTTCAACGCCATCGCGGACTTACTTGCTTTAATACGCTCTCGAACTTGTGGATCTTTGATGTTGTTCGCTGTCTGTTCTAACCAGCGGACGCCTTTTGCAACCACTTCAAATGGCAAGTAGAACGCATTGCGAATTTGCTCGGCTAAAGTCATCGCTAAGCTGCTGGTTTTTTTGGACCATGCTGTATTTACGTTTTGCCTGAAGCAAAGCAACCACACGCTTTGGATAATAAAACGTACAGGATCAAACCATCTTGGCGCAGCAAAATTAACGTTTGGATAGTAAACCAAAGGCAGTTTCCATGAGGGAACACCCGAAATAACCGGCTTTAAAAATACAAAACTCAATGAAAACCAAAAAGACAAAGCACACTCACCAACCCAGTTTGTTTTACAATTCCAGGCTTGCTCGTAAGCGTTCTTCTGCAGTCTGAATTGATCCACTACCCAACGTTGGAAAATCAGATTAAGACTTCGCATAAATTAGCTTTGGTCCTGAGCGCTTGATAACGCTGATACACACCAAAAAGCAAAAGACTGAAAATCTTTTGCGGCTTGGCTCGATGGCGAATAGTGTTGAACGGTCGTCAGGTTTGCCACACATTCAAGCAATGCCGTATCTCGATGAATCGAAACAGGAATCAAGGATTCGCTAAGTTCCTTTTTCAGCACCAACATGAAATCACGACCAATTTCGGTTTCTGGCTGATACTTATTCACCAAAAAACGTAATTTGTCAGAGCGAAGCAATCTCGATAGCTCTTCATGTTGTAGCCAAGATTGAAGAGTGAGATAACTCAGGGCGTCTGCCGTTACCACCACCACAATCATATCCATTGAGTCGACAAAAGATCGCACTTCAGGATCAGTAAGCTCTGCTAAGTCGGCGTGAAAAAGCAGCCACTGCTCACCACGGTTTTCGCTCACTTGCAACGTCATTTCACCTAGCATTGATAGATAGTGAGAACGCTCATTAAAAAACGCTTTTAACTGCTCAGAATTCAGATGGCCAAACGGTAAAAAAAGTGCACCTTGTGGGCTTTCATAACCAGCCTGGGTCCAAGGCTTATCTAAAAGAAGTTGTTTCGCCCAGCCTCCTTGCTCTTCCCTCGGCAAGCCAAGATGAGCTTGCAGTAAACTATTAGGCACCACCTCAATGGCCAGTACCTGTTTATTTATCTTAACTAACGCTTGTGCCAAATTCGCAGCGACGGTCGTTGAGCCACAGCCGCCTTTTAAACTAACAAATAGAAGGCGCTTCATATCGCTTCCGTTTCTGAATTTTTCTGCGTATTACGTACCAAAGATAGAACATTACGAGCACCGTTGGCTTTGAAGACTTGCCACTTATTTTTAACTTGTACGTAAGACTCGTTTTCTGTTGTTTCAATATACGTGTATTGAGTTAAGTTATAAGAAGAGTAGATCGAATTAATATCTTTTGCAGACTCAGTCATAGAA
>NZ_WXWS01000161.1:0-5355 GCF_009904715.1 Vibrio sp. V42_P2S4T144
ATGCAGATCAAGGCACCCAAATAGACTTTATCGCTAATATTCAGCTATTTTGGTGTCAATTATCCTAATATCTTTCAGATTTTCCCTTTGCATACGAATGCTTAAAGGCTTTTTTATTAAATCGGAAGTAGATAACGAATAAGCCACTAGAAAGGTGTTTATCTAGTGGCTATAACAGTCATAAGCGCTCTATGAGTGCAACGATCAGGATAAAAGCGCAGGTAATGATAGCGAGATGGCAGGGATGAAGGTAATCAACATCAAGGCCACTATCATTGCACCAATCCAACCCATGATGGCTTTAGAGAGCGACTCTATCGGTACTTTGCCTACCTGACTTGCCATAAACAGGTTGGCACCCAGAGGAGGCGTAACAAAGCCAATGGCCAAGTTCACGATCATCACGATACCAAAATGAACTGGGTCCATGCCGAGTGCTGACGTAATGGGTAACAGAATTGGCGTGAGAATAACAATGGCTGCCAGCGTTTCCATAAAGGTACCGACAAGCAACAACAGGACATTGATGCAAAGCAGTATCAGAAGTTTGTTTTCAGTAATCGATAGAATGAACTGAGCAATCTCGGTCGGTAGACGTTCTAGGGTCAATATGCGGCCAAACGTCACGGACGCACCCACAATGACGAGTACTGCGCCAACTAACAGTGACGACTCTAGAATGATTTTCACAACTTGCGCTGGTTTGAGCTCTTTATAAACAAACATGCCAAAGAATAAGCCATAGAGCACACCAATGGCGGCTGATTCGGTAGGTGTGAAGATACCGGAATAGATACCGCCGAGAATGATCACGGGGAGTAGCATTGCCCAACTGGCTTCTTTTAGCGCATCAAGACGCTCTGCCCAGGTCGCTTTGCGCTCGTTACCTGTGTAGCCCCGCAATTTTGAGACAATTAGACAATAGCCGATCAAAACCATACCGACGACCAAGCCAGGAATGATGCCCGCCATGAACATCTTAGTGACGGAGACTTCAGCAGTGATCGCGTAGACGATCATCACCACAGAGGGTGGAATAATGACGCCAATTCCGCCGGAGGACGCGATTAAAGCACCTGCAAAGCTGCGGTCGTAGCCTTTCTTCACCATCGAAGGAATCATCGTCAGGCCGATAGCGGCAACAGTGGCAGACCCTGTTCCAGAGATGGATGCGAAGAACATACACGCCACAATGGCCACGATACCAAGCCCGCCAGTAAAGTGGCCAAAGAAGACCTCCGCCACATGCAATAATCGTTTTGAGATCCCTCCTTGGCTCATAAGGTTACCTGCTAAGGTAAAAAGAACGACGGCGAGGAGAGGGAAGGAGTCGAGCCCTGTCACCAAGCCTTGTACTAAAAACTCGATGTTAAGGAATGGCAGGCTTAATATCGCGACCATACTGGCTGCCGCCAGAGCAATACCGACCGGAACGCCAATGAGCAGAAGCAGACCAAAGCTGCCAAACAAAAGTGCAGACGTCATGCGTTAAACTCCAATAGTCGGTTAGAAGTACGATACTTTGCTTTGATATGGCGATAGCGTTGGCGAGAAAAGCGAACTCGTTCATTGCTGGTGGAGCACGCGTTCACACGTTGATAAATGCTTGTCACTAGGCGCGCGCAGCTTAATAGTGCGCAAACTAAAACAGAGGCATACAAACACGCAATAGGAATTTCCATTGCGGGTGCAATCTGACCGAGTTGCAGGCTGCGGTTTATAACCTTAAATCCAAACCAGGCGACAGTGGCACTAAAGGCAAGGTAGATAAGATCAGAGACAATCAAACTGAATTGCGTCCAATTGCCCGGAAGTTTATCGATGAACACACGAATGCGGATGTGTCGATCATCTCGGATACAATAGCTGATACTCAGGTACATCGCCCATACGAATAAATAACGTGCCAGTTCTTCTGCCCACGCGATCGTTGCATCGAACAAGCGTAGGGCGATTTGCAAGCACAGTAAAGTTGTCATCGTTGAGATCGCGATAACGATAAGGGTTGGTTCTAGGTATTTGTCTAGTAAGCGAAACCACTTCATGTTCACCTCCAAAACGAGAAAGCACGACCTGTTGCCAGATCGTGCAAAAGAGTGGGAGTTATAGGCGTTCTATCTCGGCCATCACGTTGTCAAACAAGTCTTTACCCGTTTTACTGCGCAAGTCCTGGTACACGGCCGCATTCATTTTCTCTTTCATGATGCTGCGTACCTCGTCTGGGACGATGTTAACCGTCATGCCTTTTGCTTCGAGCTCTTTGATTACTTCTTGGTTTTGCTGCGCGGCGAGCTCACGCTGTTTTGCGATGGTTTCTTTGCTTACTTCACTGATCAGCGCTTGTTGTTCGGCCGGCAGTGAATCCCAAAACGATTTGTTCATGAACAACACGTAGTTGGTGTATATATGGTTAGTTAAAGAGAGGTACTTTTGTGCCTCGTAAAAACGTTCGGCATAAATAGAGTATATAGCACTTTCTTGAGCGTTAATCAGGCCTTGTTGTAACGAGGTGAAAATTTCTCCCCAAGACAGAGGTGTTGGCGCAGTACCAATAGATTTCCACGCGCTTATTTGAGTGGGGTTAGATGCCGAGCGAATCTTTAGCCCTTTCAGGTCCTCAATACTATCAATTGGCTGTTTGTTGTTGGTCACGCTACGAAAGCCGACCTCCATAAAGCCAAGTCCATGAAAGCCTTTTGATTCCATAACATTCAACAATGGTTGTCCGATCTTCTCACTGTCGAGCGCTTTGTGTGCTTGCTCTTCGCTATCAAAAAGGTAGAACACGTCGAGCACGTTAAACTCTGGGACGTAGGGAGAGAGTAAAACTGACGCACCAAACGTCATTTGTAAGTTGCCTTGCTGTACGAGTTCAGTCGTCTCACGCACATCGCCTAGTTGTCTCGCCGGATAGATTTCAACTTCTATCTCACCGTTTGAGCGAGCTTCCACTTCTTGTTCGAAATAGAGCATTGCTTTGTGTACGGGAGAGGTTTCTTGACTGTCATGAGCAAGACGAATAACACTGGTTGCAAACGTATTCATACTGCTAAATGCAAGCCCCAGTGCGGTAAGTGAAGTAAGGATTACTTTCTTCATCGTTCTTCCTTGTTTCTGGTATGACCTGCCATTGGCATTCGTCGGCAAGTCACACAACTTTTTATGTTTTTATAAATTAGTTGAGCAATTCATATCCATTTTGCATACGAATCCAAAATAAAACATTAAAGTAACAAGTCAATAACAAGATTGATGAATTGATGAGGAATTAAATAACGATTGGTGAAAATTTAATCGTGATCACAGAAAATGCCTTACTCGAAAGCAAGGCATTTTGTTTATGAAGAATGAATAAAAATGGATTTATTAAATGGTGCTACTACGTTCGATCAAGGTGCCTTGCTCGAAAAGGTATTCGCCAGTTGCATCCAGGTTGCCGTTGATTCGATTCATCAAATCTTCAACCGCTCGTTTAACAATTTTGTCGACTGGTTGAGCAATGGTGGTCAAATCATAGCTCGGCCATGCAGACATCGGAATGTTATCTACACCCATCACAGAGAAGTCTTGGGGGATCTTTGCTCCGGCTTGTCGCAAGCCATCCATCACACCCATGGCGAGGATGTCGTTTGCACAAAAAATTGCATCGGGTTTGCTAGTGTGCGACAAGATCGCTTTCGCCGCTTCTAAGCCTGCTTCAAAGCTGTACTTGGCTTGGATAAAGGTTGGTGACGGGGAGCCGAGTTCTTGCAATTTTGAAGAGAAACCCAGCCAACGCTCTTCACTGGTCATGGAGCCAGCATCGCCACTGATGTAAGCACACTGTTTTGCGCCTTTCTGCGTTAAATACTCGGCTGCTTGTTGGCCCGCCAATCGGTTATCAATACCAGAGCTATTGGCATTAATACCCTCGGCGTAGCGGTTGATCAAGCTTAAATGAACGCCAAACTTTTCGCATTGGGCAAACGCGCGTGAGGTTAAACGGCTGGTGGCGATAACGAGTCCGTCCACTTGGTATTCAATGGCGCGTGAAATGGCGAGATCGAGGTCGTCCTTGTCGATAGGGCAAAGCACAACTTGTCCGCCTCGCTTTTGAATTTCGACAGCCAAAGCACGAGATTGCATGTCGTACATTGGGTTTGATTCGCTATCTAACGCAATCGCCACTAAGCCTGAACGATTCGAAATCAGACCTCGGGCGATGGCATTCGGTGTGTATCCGAGCTTAGCTGCGGCATCCATCACCATTTTGCGTTTCTTCTCGCTAATACTCGCAGTCGGGCTGAATGCTCTAGATACCGTCGATTGAGAGACGCCGAGCATCTTCGCGACGTCGATCGAAGTTACTTTCGCTTTAATGGTGATACTCCTTATTTAAGGCCATTGAACCTTCTCATACGTGCTGAGTGTATGGGCTAGGGGATTTCTGTGTCTAGAGCATTACATTGATAAGGCGTAAATATCAGAGAAAACTCAAGAATTCATCACATTTCTCTCTTGCTTGAAGCCATCAATGATCATTTTGTGTTCAGAGCCAACACAAAAGAAGCTAACGCCGAGTTCACGCCATTCCCGAGCTTGTTGAGCCGTCGCGACAAACATGCCAACAGGTTTATTGGCGGCTCTGGCCGCTTCGATTACTCGCATACTTGCTTGTGCGACTTTCTCATCATGAACGCTATCAGCACCATAAGCGACAGTGAGATCAACTTGGCCAATGAAGAGCGCATCAATTCCTTCAACATTGGCAATCGCTTCAACATTTTCAACCCCTTGAGGGTCTTCAATTTGTGCAATGACAATCGTATTCGCACGGCTGTCTTTTAAGTGTTCAACCATGGGCTTAGTGGCGTATTGCGCTGCTCGACTGGAACCAGCATACCCTCGGCCACCTTCTCCGTAATGGCAGATTTTCGCCAGTTGCGTCGCTTGCTCAGCAGTACAAACATGGGGAATTTGTACACCCGCCGCGCCACAGTCAAGCGCGTTCAAAATGGTTGAAGGGGCGCTGTCTTGTACTCGTACCACGCACGCGAGGTCATTCGCTCTGGCCGCCATGATGCACAGATCAAGCGAGGAGCGATCGAAAGGTGCGTGCTCTGCATCCAGTACCACAAAAGGCAACTCTGCCAGTGCCAATACTTCGATAATGTGAGGGTGAGGGGTTTTAACAAATGTACCTAATATCGTTTCTTGATTCAGACGTTGTTTAAAATTGCTCATGATTCTCTCCTTTGCAAAGGTATGCAAAAACTAACATGTAGAAATGTAAATGATGAGTAAAAATGATGTGATCTAAAACTCATTTTTGATTAAAAATTAAACTCAATTAAGGTCCTTATTACTTGCTTTTAT
>NZ_WXWS01000065.1:0-5347 GCF_009904715.1 Vibrio sp. V42_P2S4T144
CTCTAGTAAGATATTCCTAACCATATCGATAACTAGTTTTTTTCTTCTTTATCCCTCGCTACTAGCAGCAGATGTTTTTGCAAAAAGTAACGGATACTCTCTTGATACTGAAAAATCAACTTATAACTTAGTCTTAGAAAAAAGAACCTATCGAAGCACTCCATAGTTAGTATGTCTTTAAGCTCGACACTGCTTATTTTAACTTTTTCTAATTACCTATCTGCTTAAAGAGTTATGGTCGGCTTAATACCTCAGTCCTACAGCATTAATTTTGTTGCAGCAAGTGGTAGTTCTATTGCTTCATCTTTGGGCACATTGCTTGCCATCATTAGCTTAATGATCTTCAAAAGCGAAGCATACCAATCGTTCCTAGCACACTTTAATGCTCTTCATTTTAGAAAAACCTCGATATAAAAAAGCCCGCTCAAATGAGCGGGCAATGAGGTTGTCATGTAAGTCCTGATTAATGAGCTTACTGATTTTTATCTGTTACGCGTCTAGACTCGCTTTCACTTTAGCGTGTAACTCTTGAACCGAAGTTACTGACGCTTTTGCGTCTGCAGTATGAGACATACATGTAGCGAACGCTGCATTCAGTGTCGTTGTGTAGTTCACTTTTTCTGCCAGTGCACCACGGCGTAGAACTTTCGAATCTTCAATCGCTTGACGACCAGCAGCCGTGTTTACGATGTAGGTGTATTCGTTGTTCTTGATGCGGTCAAGAATGTGTGGACGACCTTCGTGTACTTTGTTTACCAAACGTGGGTTAATACCCGCTTCGCCCAGAATTACAGCTGTACCGTGTGTCGCATCCAACTGGTAACCCAGTTTCACTAACTTAGAAGCTAGGTCAACAACACGCTCTTTATCACCTTCACGTACAGACAGTAGCGCACGACCACCTTCAGGATAAACCGCACCACAACCTAGCTCTGCTTTCGCGTAAGCTTCTGCGAACGTTGCACCCACACCCATTACTTCACCTGTTGAGCGCATTTCAGGGCCCAATAGAGGGTCAACCCCAGGGAATTTGTTGAACGGCAGAACCACTTCTTTCACTGAGTAGTAAGGAGGGATAATCTCTTTAGTAAAGCCTTGTGACTCTAGAGATTGACCCGCCATTACACGTGCAGCGATTTTCGCTAGAGGAGCGCCTGTCGCTTTCGATACGAATGGTACCGTACGAGCAGCACGAGGGTTCACTTCAATTAGATAAACGTCGTTATCTTTCACAGCAAACTGCGTGTTCATCAAACCGCGTACACCGAGTTCGAATGCTAACTTCTCAACTTGCTCACGCATCTTGTCTTGAATTTCCTGACTTAGCGTGTATGCAGGCAGTGAACATGCAGAGTCACCAGAGTGAACACCCGCTTGTTCGATGTGCTCCATGATACCGCCGATAACGACGCGTTCACCGTCACAGATAGCATCAATATCAACTTCGGTTGCATCATCCAAGAAACGGTCTAGCAGAACTGGAGACTCGTTCGATACGCTTACTGCTTCGTTGAAGTAGCGACGCAGGTCTTGCTCGTCGTATACGATTTCCATCGCACGACCACCGAGTACATAAGATGGACGAACAACTAATGGGAAGCCAATTTCTTTCGATTTCTCAACCGCTTGCTCCATCGTTGTTACTGTCGCGTTTTCTGGCTGAAGTAGACCTAAACGGTCAACAGCGGCTTGGAAGCGTTCGCGGTCTTCCGCACGGTCGATAGCATCTGGGCTAGTACCAATGATTGGCACACCAGCCGCTTCTAAAGCACGAGCCAGTTTAAGTGGCGTTTGACCACCGTACTGAACAATCACACCTTTTGGTTTTTCAACGCGAGCGATAGACAGTACATCTTCCAGAGTTACTGGCTCGAAGTACAGACGATCAGACGTATCGTAGTCAGTAGATACCGTTTCTGGGTTACAGTTAACCATAATGGTTTCGTAACCGTCTTCACGCAGCGCAAGTGATGCATGAACACAACAGTAATCGAATTCGATACCTTGGCCGATACGGTTTGGACCGCCACCAAGAACCATGATCTTATCTTTGTCTGTTGGGTTTGCTTCACATTCTTCATCGTAAGATGAGTACATGTAAGCCGTGTCAGAAGAAAACTCTGCTGCACATGTATCCACACGTTTGTAAACCGGATGAATATCAAACTGCTCACGAGCACGGCGAATTTCACTTTCAGCGACACCAAGCAATTTAGACAAGCGAGCATCAGAGAAGCCTTTGCGTTTCATCTGACGAAGCACTTCTTTGGTCAAACCTGCGTAGCCGCCCGCCTTGACTTGTTCTTCGAGTTTTACAATTTCTTCGATTTGAACCAGGAACCAGCGGTCGATTTGAGTCAAGTTGAACACACCGTCGACTGACATACCCGCTCGGAATGCATCGGCGATGTACCAGATACGCTCTGCACCTGCTTCTTTAAGTTCGTGACGAATCTTAGTCAGTGCATCTGGCGCTTCCAGATCGACCATCTCATCAAAACCAGTTGCGCCAACTTCTAGGCCACGCAGTGCTTTGTGAAGAGATTCTTGTTGGTTACGACCAATCGCCATTACCTCACCAACCGATTTCATCTGAGTTGTCAGACGATCGTTTGCACCAGCAAATTTCTCGAAGTTAAAGCGAGGGATCTTAGTTACGACGTAGTCGATAGTTGGTTCAAATGACGCAGGTGTTGCACCACCTGTGATGTCGTTTTGTAGTTCGTCTAGCGTAAAGCCAACAGCCAGTTTCGCGGCAATTTTCGCAATTGGGAAGCCTGTTGCTTTTGATGCTAGCGCAGAAGAGCGAGATACACGCGGGTTCATCTCGATGATGACCATACGACCATCTTTCGGGTTGATACCAAACTGTACGTTTGAACCACCTGTTTCAACACCGATTTCACGCAGAACAGCTAGCGATGCATTACGCATAAGCTGGTATTCTTTGTCAGTCAGTGTTTGTGCTGGAGCAACCGTGATTGAGTCACCCGTATGGATACCCATTGGGTCAAAGTTCTCGATTGAACATACGATGATACAGTTGTCCGCTTTGTCACGAACGACTTCCATTTCGTACTCTTTCCAACCGATTAGTGACTCATCGATAAGAAGTTCGTTGGTCGGAGATAAGTCCAGACCGCGACGACAGATTTCTTCGAACTCTTCTTTGTTGTACGCGATACCACCACCAGTGCCACCCATGGTGAACGATGGACGAATGATACAAGGGAAGCCAACCATATCTAAAACTTTGTAAGCTTCTTCCATGCTCTTCGCTGTATCTGCGCGAGGACACTCAAGGCCGATAGACTTCATCGCTTTATCAAAACGAGAACGGTCTTCCGCTTTGTCGATTGCATCAGCCGTTGCACCAATCATCTCTACGCCAAACTCTGCGAGAACGCCGTGCTTCTCTAAATCTAACGCACAGTTAAGTGCTGTCTGACCACCCATAGTTGGCAGAACTGCATCAGGACGTTCTTTCTCGATGATCTTGCGTACAACTTCCCACTGAATCGGCTCAATGTAAGTCGCATCTGCCATCTCTGGGTCAGTCATGATGGTTGCTGGGTTAGAGTTAACCAGGATAACTCGGTAGCCTTCTTCGCGAAGAGCTTTACACGCTTGTGCGCCAGAGTAGTCAAACTCACATGCCTGACCGATAACAATCGGACCAGCACCAAGAATTAGAATACTTTGAATGTCAGTACGTTTTGGCATTATCTACTACTCCGAATTAAGCGCTGTGTTTTTTGATTAGTTCGATAAAGTGGTCAAATAGCGGTGCCGCGTCATGTGGACCTGGGCTCGCTTCTGGGTGACCTTGGAAGCTAAATGCTGGCTTGTCTGTGCGGTGGATACCTTGCAAAGAGCCATCAAATAGCGATACGTGAGTAGCACGTAAGTTTTCCGGTAATGTTGCTTCATCTGCCGCAAAGCCGTGGTTTTGCGAAGTGATCATCACAACGTTACGCTCTAAATCTTTTACTGGGTGGTTTGCACCGTGGTGACCAAACTTCATTTTCACCGTTTGCGCACCTGATGCTAGCGCCAGAATTTGGTGACCTAGACAAATACCAAAAATTGGCAAGCCTTTTTCTAGGAACACTTTGGTTGCTTCAATCGCGTAAGTACATGGTTCTGGGTCACCAGGGCCGTTCGATAAGAATACGCCATCTGGATTTAGTGCCAGAACTTCTTCCGCTGACGTTTCTGCAGGTACAACCGTTAAGCGGCAGCCGCGGTCAACCAACATTCGTAAGATGTTGCGTTTTGCGCCAAAGTCGTAAGCGACAACGTGGTATGGCAGCTCGCTGTCATCTTTCGCCTCTGGAAGTCCACCTTCAAGCGTCCACGAACCTTGCTTCCATTGATACGCTTCTTTTGTTGTAACTTCTTTCGCAAGGTCCATTCCTTTTAAGCCTGGGAATTCTTTTGCTTTCGCTAGTGCCAAAGCTTCGTCTAGGTTGTTGCCCGCAACAATACAGCCGTTTTGAGCACCTTTTTCACGCAGGATACGAGTGAGCTTACGAGTATCGATATTAGCGATGCCAACGATATTTTGAGACTTAAGATAATCAGAGAGGGATTGTTCGTTACGGAAGTTAGAAGCGATTAGAGGAAGATCGCGAATCACAAGGCCTTGTGCATGAATGGAAGAGGATTCTTCATCTTCGGAAGTGGTTCCGGTATTGCCAATGTGAGGATAAGTGAGAGTGACGATTTGCTGAGAATAGGAAGGATCAGTGAGGATTTCTTGATACCCCGTCATCGAGGTATTAAAAACGACTTCACCAACGGAAAGACCATCTGCCCCTATGGACACTCCGCGGAACACTGTCCCATCTTCTAGGACCAACAGTGCTAATTTACCCAAGACAACCTCCAGAATAAAAATGCAAAAAAAATAAATCAAACTGCAAACATGCCTTCCTTTACCTATAAAATCTACATAAATAGGTATTTCAGACAAATTGGCGGTATTCTAAAGTTGGACTCGAAACCTGTCAACCTACAATCAAAAATAAATGATTAATTTCTAGCGAGTAAGGTCATTTTGAATCAGTAAGGCCCAAAAAGATAACTTTTACATGCTATTACATAGAGAGGCATAGAGGTTTAATGAATTTTACAAATTTGAACTTTTTAGAGATCACAAAAAAGTATGAGTTTTTCACGCAAACGTTCACTCAACAAAAAAGATATTAGTTTTTAGACATTAAAACCAAAAACACCCACAAAACAACTAAAACAACAACAAAAGTAAGCACCAAAATACTTTCTGTTAGAATCATTTCATTTACAAATAATTCTATAGATATAAAAAAGCCGGCTACCGCCGGCG
>NZ_WXWS01000132.1:0-5323 GCF_009904715.1 Vibrio sp. V42_P2S4T144
GTATTATCACTTATTTGTTTAGCAATTAGTATGAAGGTGTTCAACAAATACACGTAAGCCAAAAAGGAAACCATCATGAAGAAAGTACTCATCATTGTGACGAACCATGCGACCCTAGGTGAAACTGACCAAGCAAACGGAACTTACGCGCCAGAGCTCACTCATGCCCTTAGCGAACTGCTGGGTGCAGGCTTCGATTACGACATTGCCTCTATCAAAGGCGGGCAAGCACCACTGTACGGAACCGACATCGAAGGCGACGCAGTGAACGAGAAAATTTTGGCGGATGATGATTTCCAGAACCGCATCAACAACACGATTCCAGTGTCACAAATCAACGGTGACAACTACGATGCGATCTTCTATCCGGGTGGTTTTGGTCTTCTTTCAGACCTAGCGAGCAACGAAGATTTTGCCAAGATTTCCGCAAAACACTATGAAGAAGGCGGTATTGTGGCAGCAGTTTGTCATGGTCCGGGCGCTCTTCTTCCTATCACGCTTAGCAATGGCGAGAAGCTACTTGCGTCTAAATCAGTGACAGGTTTCACTCGCGAAGAAGAGATCGACTTCGGCACCATCAACGATATCCCATTCCTATTGGAAGAATCTCTTGCACGCAGCGCAGCGCGCTACTCTAAAGTGCAACCTTGGCAAGAGTTTGTAATTGTGGATGATCGTGTCATCACAGGTCAAAACCCAACGAGCGCACACGGCGTAGGCAGAGCGATTGTTGAACACCTAGCTTAAACGCGCCGGAAACTACAACCATCCTAGAAGAGGAAAGCGTGCTTTGTCATGCTTTCCCTTGCTACAGGCGATCGCAAGATGCGCTTATACTTCTTCCCCTGCCTCGTCCTCTTCTACGATATCCGTTTCTTGGCTCGCCTCTTCCAACCATTGCTGTAAAGATTCACTTGCTAGCACCTTCTGTTGGTAAGCTTTGGCACCTTCGGATAACTCGATACCGTAAGTTTGGAAACGCAATGCCACAGGTGCATACATAGCATCAGCTATCGACCATTCTCCAAATAGCCAACCGTTGGGATACAGTTTGGCTTGCTCAGCCCAAATGGCATCAATACGCGCAATATCCTTACGCGCACCATCCGTTAGATCGACTTTTCTGCGTGCGCGGATGTTCATTGGGAGTTCGCTTCTTAAGTTAAAGAAACCCGAATGCATTTCTGATGCGATGGCGCGTGCTTTAGCCCGTTCTGCAGACTTACTTGGCCATGCTTTGTCTTGTAAGTATTGCTCGTTAACGTATTCCAAAATCGCTAATGAATCCCACACGGTTGCGTCACCATCCACTAAGGTAGGGACTTTCGCGGTTGGTGTAATATCTTCCAAGGTCTTATAAAAATCTTCTGTGAATAAATTGAGCTTGGTGACTTTCACATCCAGTTTGAATTGAGAAAAGATCAGCCATGCGCGAAGTGACCAGCTTGAGTAGTTTTGATTAGCAATAAACAGTTTCATGACGCCTCCATGCGGTTCGTGTTTTGAGTACCCATCCATAATATCTGATTGTATTTAAGGGGACTAACGGATAGTTTTGATGGAACACTTCAACAAAAACGATGGATGAGTTTTAGATATGGATATCGATGCGTTGCGCAGCTTTCTTGCTTTTGTCGAAACGGGCAGTTTCACTCGTGCAGCCAAGCAGATCAATCGCACCCAATCCGCGTTCAGTGCTCAAATGCGTAAGCTAGAAGACGAACTCAGCGTCAGTTTGTTTGAAAAAGAAGGTCGCAACCTAGTATTGAGTGAAGCGGGACTGGCACTGCGCTCTCACGCCGAACTATTGGTTAACTTGCACAATCAAGCACTGAAACAAGTGAAGCGCTATGAAAACAAGCGCCCTCTTCGCTTAGGTTGCCCCGAGGATTACAACGACAATATCCTGCCTAAAGTCATCCGCGTATTACAGCAATCTGAGCCCACATGTTCAATTCAAGTCTTCAGTGAGCCAAGCATCACCTTGAGAGAAAAACTTGATGAAGGAAAGCTAGACGCCGCTATTGTGACAAGAGCACCGGACAGTGAGGAAGGTTACTGGCTAGCAAGCGACAAAGGCGTGTGGATTGCTCACCCTGATTTTGACATTGAGAACGCCCAACCTCTCCCTCTCGCCCTATTCCAAACCGACTGTAAATACCATGCGGCAGCAGTAGACGGATTAACCAAACGTGGCACTCCTTATCAACTACTGGCGTGTTGTAATACGGCTTCTGCACAACGAGCAATTGTACGTTCAGGCATGGCTATCGGTGCGATGGGCAGTATTAGCGTTAGCGAGGATCTTAAGATCTTAGACGATATGCCATCGCTACCTTCCGTGGATATCGTTTTGGTCACGGGCGTCGAGCCTCATCCGACACTGGATAAAGAATGCTTGGCGCAATTGGTTGAGTTAATGGCTTAACCGGATTAGCTATCCAATCACAAAGTTAAATTGGCCAGTTAATCGCCCGTCGGTTCGTATGGTTTCAAACTGTAGATAATCACGGGCTTTGCCACCCCACCATTCATCACCAGTATTGCCTTTTAAGTACAACTGAGTGGTCAGAAGCTCTTGGTTATCCCGCCACAACTTAACGTGAATGTGCGGTGGACGAGAGGCATAAGGCACGGGGTACAAAGTCTGGAATAAGTAGCGACCATCCGATTGAGTTTCTACCGCGCCAAAACCTGCAAAGTGAGTATCAAACTTATCATTATTTGGCTGCTTAGGGTGATCGTAAATCCCCTGCCCATCGCATTGCCAGATTTCTACTTTGATGCCTGAAACTGGGTTTCCCGATGTATCTACGACTTTACCTTGCAACACGATAGCTTCACCGACCAAGCCCTCTGATTGCAGAATCAAGTTTTGACGAAGAGGAATATCCACTACTGGATAAAATGGCCCTTCTGCTTGTGCTGGCGTCGGCCGCATTGGTGTCGTCGCTTTTAAAGAGGGTGCGAACAACAATGTCCACAGCGCTAAAAAGTGTCTTCTTTCCATGGTGCCACCAATACAATTGCGTTGAATTAAGTTTGGGGGAACTTGAGGAATTTGCCATGACGAATATAAAAAATGCCCCTGCAAGAGAGCCATTCGCAGAGGCACTGTGGAACTAAATGATGAGTGTTGATTGAAGGTTTATGCGGCTTCGAACGCCAATGCTTTCTTCTCTACCTGACGGAAAATGAGAGTTAGCACACCATTTACCGTTAAATAAAATGCGCCTGCAATACCAAATACCGTCAACGTATCGTAGGTTTGTGCGTTAATGCGCTGCGCATAACCCATCAGATCCATGATCGTAATCGTGCTTGCTAGTGACGTACCTTTGAAGACCAAAATCACTTCGTTCGAGTAAGCCGGAACCGCACGACGAATAGCGTATGGCAGCAGCACTTTTAGTGTTGCGGTTTTGTTCATACCTAATGCACGACACGCTTGCCATTGACCAGAAGGAATCGCGTTAAACGCTCCTTTGAACAACTGAGTGCTGTATGCAGCGGTATTGAGTGCTAGCGCTAACATCGCACAGAACCAAGGTTGGCTTAACCATGTCCAGAATACACTTTCTCTTACGGCATCAAACTGACCCGGACCGTAGTACACCAAGAAGATCTGTACCAGCAAAGGCGTACCTGTGAACAAGGTGATGATGCCACGACTTACCCAATGCAAACCCGGAGTACGTAGGATCAGAGTCAGCGTCATCATCAGAGCTAAAAGACAGCCCACAACCAAGGAAGCGGCGGTCAATTGGAGGCTAGTGCCTAAGCCATCCAGCATTTGCCAAACGTGTTGTTCGTTCATGCGGTCGCCTCCTGTCCCATGCTCATGCCTTGAATTGAGAACTTCTTATCAATCAGTTTGACGGCACGTTGTGTAATCAAAGTAATGCCTAGGTAAATCACCGCAGCGGTTGCGTACCATGTAAACGCTTCATGCGTCGCTGCAGATGTTAGCTGCGCTTGTTTCAACAAATCCGTCACGCCGATCAGTGATACAAGCGCGGTGTCTTTCAGCAGAACTAACCATTGGTTAGTTAAACCTGGTAGTGCGTGTCTTACTGCTTGTGGTAAAACAATGCGAACGAAAGCGTGTGCTTGACTGATGCCGAGTGCACTTGCTGCTTCTCTCTGCCCTCTTCCAACGGCTTTTAATGCGCCACGTAGAGTTTGAGAAGCGTAGGAAGCGAAGATCAATGACAACGCCACCACGCCAGACAAGAACGGGCTAACTTCAATAAAGTCGCCGGTGATTAAAAACAGAACCTGCGTCGAACCAAAATAGATGAACAACACGACAAGGATTTCTGGCAAGCCACGTACAATCGTCACAAACGCCGTCATTGGCCATTTAACGAAAACGCGGCGAGACATTTCACCACTGGCGAATACCACTGCCAGAATCAAACCGACTAAGAGGCTTGTGAAGGCTAGCTGGACAGTCATCCAACTAGCTTGAACAAGCGATAAAGAGTAACCCGTTAGTGCCATATTACTTACCGAAGTATTTGTTGTAGATTACGTCGTATTCGCCGTTTGCTTTCACTGTTTTCAGTGCTGTGTTCAGCTTGTTCACTAGCTCGTCGTTACCTTTATTTACTGCGATACCGAAACCGTTACCGAAGTATTTAGGGTTAGTGACGTGCTCACCCACGTAAGCTAGGTTGTCTTCTTTCTTGAACCATTCTGCTACGACTGCTGTGTCACCGAATACAGAATCAATACGGCCATTTTTCATATCGATGAACGCGTCTTGGTAGCTTGAGTAAGGAACCGCGGTTACGCCCGGCATTTGCTCAATCAGGTAGCTTTGGTGTGTTGAACCGTTTTGAACACCAACACGCTTACCTTCTAGTGCTTTTTGATCAGCCACTTTTTCTTTGATAGAAACAAACGCTGCTGAGTTGTCATAGTATGCATTCGTGAAATTCACTTGCTCCAAACGCGCCTCAGTAATGTCCATTGCAGAGATTGCCGCATCGTAGCGCTTGAATTTTAATGCAGGGATCAGGCTGTCAAAAGATTGGTTGTGGAAGGTGCATTTTGCTTCCATTTCTTTACATAGTGCGTTCGCCAGATCCACATCAAAACCTTGGATTTGGTTGTTTTCATCCATGTATTCGAATGGGGCGTACGTCGCTTCCATCGCGAATTTGATCTCTTCTTGTGCTGCTGCGTTTGCTGCCATAGTTGCAGAAGAAAGGCCGATTAGTGAAGCTAGTAGAATCTTTTTCATTGCAATACTCCGTGTGTACTTAGTGGGCTGACACTCGCAATGACAGCCGAGCTTATCTGTTAAATAGACTGAACT
>NZ_WXWS01000464.1:0-5293 GCF_009904715.1 Vibrio sp. V42_P2S4T144
AACCTTTTAGGTATCTGGTCGTTACACGAGGATTACAGCTTATCTGTCAGCTCGATTGCTTGACCGATATAGTTCGCTGGCGTCATCTCTTTCAGACGTGCTTTCTCGTGCTCAGGAAGCTCAAGACCGTCGATGAAGTTACGCATTGCTTCGCCGTCTACACGCTTACCACGAGTTAGCTCTTTCAGCTTCTCGTATGGCTTCTCGATGCCGTAACGACGCATAACTGTTTGTACTGGCTCAGCTAGTACTTCCCAGTTCTTGTCTAGTTCAGCAAGAAGCGCTTCACGGTTTACTTCTAGCTTGCTGATGCCTTTAAGCGTAGAAGTGTAAGCGATGATAGCGTAGCCAACACCAACACCAAGGTTACGTAGAACCGTTGAGTCAGTTAGGTCACGTTGCCAACGAGAGATAGGCAGTTTCTGTGCTAGGTGGCCGAATACAGCGTTCGCAAGACCTAGGTTACCTTCTGAGTTTTCAAAGTCGATTGGGTTAACTTTGTGAGGCATTGTTGAAGAACCGATCTCACCAGCAATAGTTTTTTGCTTGAAGTGGCCTAGTGCAATGTAACCCCAAACGTCGCGGTCGAAGTCAATCAGGATAGTGTTGAAACGAGCGATAGCGTCGAACAGCTCAGCGATGTAATCGTGCGGTTCGATTTGAGTTGTGTAAGGGTTCCAAGTTACGCCTAGAGACTCTGTGATGAACTCTTCAGAGAACTTGTGCCAATCTAGCTCTGGGTAAGCAGAAAGGTGTGCGTTGTAGTTACCTACTGCACCGTTGATTTTCGCTAGGATCTCAACGTTTTCGATTTGCTTGAATTGACGCTCCATACGGTACGCCACGTTTGCCATTTCTTTACCCATAGTAGATGGAGAAGCAGGCTGACCGTGTGTACGAGATAGAAGAGGAATGTCGCGGTATTCCACTGCTAGTGCTTTGATAGCGTCGATTAGGTTACGGATTTCTGGAAGAATCACGTTCTCACGCGCTTCTTTAAGCATTAGAGCGTGTGATGTGTTGTTGATGTCTTCAGAAGTACATGCGAAGTGGAAGAACTCGTTTACTGCGTGCAGTTCAGGAACGTCTGCTACTTTCTCTTTTAGGAAGTACTCAACCGCTTTTACGTCGTGGTTAGTTGTACGCTCGATCTCTTTGATACGGCGTGCATCTTCTTCAGAGAAGTTTGCAGCAAGGTCGTCTAGGAATTGGTTTGCTTCTGCGCTAAACGCTGGCACTTCTGCAATTTCAGCAGTAGCAGCAAGCTTTTGTAGCCAGCGGATTTCAACGATAGTACGGTACTTTAGTAGACCGTATTCACTGAAAATTTCGCGTAACGCAATTGTCTTGCTTCCGTAACGGCCGTCTACTGGTGAAACAGCAGTCAATGCTGACAGTTCCATGATGTTCTCCTGAATTGGGTTTCTAAATTTCGTGAGCTTTATACCAATAACTGTGGCAATTGTCACGAATATTGCGCAAACGTTTGCGCGAGATTTGTTTTAGTCGAAAAAAATGAGCTCGCGATAAACGCGAGCTGCTTATTTGATATTTTACTACAGACGAGCAAGAAGGATTTGTGCTTGCTCTACCATCTTCTTGCGCCCGAAGATTAGGTGGCGACGCTTACCACCAACTTGACGCCAAAGAACTGCACTACGAATGCCAGATAACAACAGCGCACGAACTTTGTGTTGGCTTGCCGTCTGCTGCAGTACAGATGGCGTGCCCGTTACTTGAATGCGTGGGCCAATAGGGCTAACGACATCCAGATAGATGCTCGCTAAATTGCTGATCATTTGATCGTCTAGTAGCTCAAAGTGCTCTGACTGACGCTTGGCCATTTGAATACGATCACCAAGCTGAGACATAGCATCGTTACGAGAGCTTAACTTACGCTCTAACGCCATTAAACTAATAATGTAACGAGTAATTTCACTGCCTGATGGTGTGCTATCAATCCCTTTAACCAAGCATTCTAGGCCGAGCTTTAGATCGGCTTCGCGACCGAATACGCCAACTGTGTTAGCAGGGTTCGTGCTCAAAATAGCGTTGATTGATGTTTCAAAAGCATCTTGATCACAATGTCCGTTTCTCGCTACCTGTTGAACTAAAGCAACAGCTTGGCAAATCCCAGCGAAAGCGATAGTACGGTCATAAAGTGTATTCGCCACGTAACGACTCCTAAGCTTGAGAATATTTAATGCGTTGCTCGATGATGCCGCCACCTAGGCACACGTCACCTTTGTAGAACACTGCTGATTGACCTGGAGTTACAGCAATTTGTGGCTCGTCAAAGATAACTTTAATGTTTTCATCATCGATAGGGATGATTGTACAAGGAATATCTTCCTGACGGTAACGAGTTTTCACTGTGCACTTCATAACATCGCGAATTGGCTCACGATCTACCCAATGAAGTTGTGATGCAAGTAGACCTTCTGATTTCAACATTGGATGGTCTTTACCTTGAACAGCAATCAAAACGTTACGTTCTAGATCTTTCTCACCAACGAACCAGGGGTCCTCGTTACCACCGCCGCCTTTACGGCCACCGATGTGTAGACCTTTACGCTGACCAAGTGTGTGGTACATCAGGCCTTGGTGTTGACCAATCACTTCGCCTTCTGGCGTCTCGATATTACCAGGCTGAGCTGGAAGGTAGCGACCGAGGAATTCTGTAAACTTGCGTTCACCGATGAAACAAATACCAGTTGAGTCTTTCTTCTTAGCGGTAATTAGATCTTGTTCTTCCGCAATGCGGCGCACTTCTGGCTTCTCTAGATCACCAACAGGGAATAGGCTACGTGCGATTTGCTCGTTGCTTAATGTGTACAGGAAGTAGCTTTGATCTTTGTTGCCATCTAGACCACGTAGCATCTGTGGTTTTTCACCATTTTCTGGGAAAGAGCGACGCACATAGTGGCCCATTGCAATGTAATCAGCATCAAGTACTTCATCAGCGAATTCTAGGAATGCTTTGAACTTGATTTCTTTGTTACAAAGAATGTCAGGGTTCGGAGTACGGCCAGCTTTGTATTCAGCAAGGAAGTACTCAAATACGTTATCCCAGTATTCGGCAGCAAAGTTGATAGTGTGTAGGTGGATGCCTAGCTTGTCACATACTGCCTGAGCGTCAGCAAGATCTTCTGCCGCTGTACAATATTCTTCGTTGTCATCTTCTTCCCAGTTCTTCATGAAAAGGCCTTCTACTTGGTAGCCTTGCTGCTTTAGAAGATACGCGGAAACAGATGAATCAACGCCGCCGGACATACCGACGATGACTTTCTTTTGGCTGTTATCAGACATTACTAAACACCACTTAAATAAACGGGATGCAGATTCTATCAGAATCCACAGACCGGTGACAGATCCGAGATCGAAATCACAATTCGTTTCGCTGGATTTTTCTTCAACAAAGATTCGAACGAGTAATTTCGCAAGTATAGAAGAGGTATATATGGCATAGTTGGCCAAAATCCAAGAGGAAACACCAAATGACAGAAGAAAACCAATTTATGCAAGAAAGTGAGTTGATTGAAATTGTGGAAAATCAGCTCGAAGATGGCAACCCGCTTAAAGTAAAAGAAACCCTTATGCGTTTAATGATGACTGGCACACCACGTGAAGATGCGGTTGCGATGATGGCATGTGCGATGTCAATTGAGATTTTTGATGTAATGAAGAATGAAGGTGAGTTCAACCTAAAGCGTTATAGCGAGCACCTTGAGCAACTACCAGATCTCAGCTTTATGGAAGGTGAATAAGCCACCTAAAAGAAAAAAGCTGTCAGCAAACGTTTGCTATAATCGCTTTTATTGCTGCTTTATTATTAGCGGTATAGAATCCGCTCTCCTTTTCATCCCCTTACTCAGACTGACAATATGAAATTTCCTGGACAACGCAAATCGAAGCACTATTTTCCTGTTCATGCTCGTGACCCGCTGGTGAGCCAAGCACAAGAAAGCAAGAAGATGACGCGCACTCACATCATTGGTATTGACCAAACCTTGGTTGATATTGAAGCAAAAGTTACAACGGATGTGATTGAAAAGTACGGTCTGAGTAAAGGTCACTCTCTGGTTATCGATGACGAAAGAGCAGAAGAGTTATACCAGCAACTGAAAGAAGAGAACTTGATTACCAATGAGTATGCGGGCGGTACAATTGGTAACACGCTACATAACTACTCCGTGCTAGCGGATGACCGCTCCACACTACTTGGAGTGATGAGCCAGGATATTAAGATTGGCAGCTACGGTTACCGTTATCTTTGTAATACATCAAGCCGCATGGACTTGAACTACCTACAAGGTGTAGATGGTGCAATTGGCCGTTGTTTTGCTCTTATCACAGAAGACGGTGAACGTACTTTTGCTATCAGCGAAGGGCAAATGAACCAACTCCATCCTGATAGCATTCCAGAGAAAATCTTTAAAAATGCATCAGCACTTGTACTGACGTCATATCTAGTACGTTGCAAAGACGGCGACCCAATGCCGGAAGCAACAATGAAAGCAATTGAGTACGCGAAAAAGAATGATGTGCCTGTTGTTCTGACTTTAGGCACAAAGTTTGTTATTCAAGATGACCCTAAATATTGGCAAGAATTCATTCGAGATAACGTTTCAGTCGTTGCGATGAATGAAGATGAAGCAGAAGCACTGACGGGGGAATCTGATCCACTTGCTGCGTCTGATAAAACATTGGAGTGGGCTGATCTAGTATTGTGCACGGCGGGTCCTGTAGGTCTATTTATGGCTGGGTATACGGAGGATAGCGCGAAGCGCGAAACTTCTTTGCCATTACTTCCAGGGTCAATTGCTGAATTTAATCGTTATGAATTCAGTCGTCCGGCGAAAAAAGACTCATGCGAGACGCCAATAAAAGTGTACTCGCATATCTCGCCATATATGGGTGGCCCAGAAAAAATTAAGAATACAAATGGCGCAGGTGATGCTGCGTTATCTGCTGTTCTTCATGATATGGCAGCAAATAAATACCATAAAGAAAATGTGCCTAATTCAAGCAAGCACAGTAACGAGTATTTAACTTACTCTTCTTTTTCTCAAGTCTGCAAATACGCAAACCGTGCTAGCTACGAAGTTCTCGTGCAACATTCACCACGATTGTCGCGCGGACTTCCTGAGCGAGAAGATAGCCTAGAAGAAGCATACTGGGAACGTTAATACGAAGCGGTTTAATTAACTATTCTGTAACTAAAGTAAAAGGCACATTAAGAAATGTGCCTTTTTTATTTGTAATGGTTTAAATAAAAAAGGCTCCCTATGGG
>NZ_WXWS01000088.1:0-5273 GCF_009904715.1 Vibrio sp. V42_P2S4T144
AAGTTTACCAACAGAATAAAATACTAGAAAGCGCACTGTTTCCAGTGCGCTTTTAGATAAATAATGGAGAAGTAAGGGCTAATACTAATAGCTAAAGCAGCTCTGAAACGACTTCTGCAAGTTGATTAAATGTTTTCGTTCTTGACGAGCTCGGACGCCAAACTAAGCCGATTTCGCGATAAGCTTGTTTACCAGGAGGATCGATCACGACTAAATTCTGGTTATGCAGCAAGCCATGGTCGATAGCCATTTGAGGAATGAACGTTGTTCCCAAACCATTCGCAACCATTTGCACCAGTGTATGGAGGCTGGTTGCCGTAAACGGATTGATTTTTTCTTTGTCTGTTAATTTACACGCTGATACCGCATGTTCCGTTAAGCAATGTTCTTTCTCTAGTAGAAAGACGGATTCGTCAGGTAAATCCGCGTAACGAATCGGCACAGGGACCGATTGGGCTTGATTAGCGCTTATAACCATTCGAAATGGATCCTTACCCACTACTCGGCTTTCCATCCCATCAATTTCGACTGGTAACGCTAAAATAAGCACATCCAGCTCACCATGTCTGAGCGCTTGAAGTAAGTTTGTCGTCGTGTCTTCTCTTAATAAAAGATTCAGTTGTGGAAAACGGTAGTTCACCTCTTGTACCAAATCACACAGTAAAAACGGAGCAATTGTTGGTATACATCCTACTTTTAGCTGGCCTTGCATATCGTCGCCTTGGCACATACGTCCAAGCTCGACCAAATCTTGCCCTTTTGCTAACAGCTCTCGCCCCTGCTTTACTACCATTTCTCCTGTTTGGGTAAAAACCAGTGGACTTTTCTTATCTTTCTTTTCATATAATGGACAGCCAATCAATTCCTCTAAGTTTTGAATACCCTTACTTAAAGTCGACTGACTGACAAAACAACGCTCTGCAGCGTCACTAAAATGTCTTGTTTCATGCAGTGTGACTAAATAGTGTAACTGCTTCAAACTGGGCCATTTATTCATAATTGTATTTGTATCTACCGCCGTTCCAGTGATCGAGTTAAGAGTTTTGTTATTATCGTTTTTTTCGATTAACTCAATCTATTTATTTCGCTTTTTTCAATACTACAATCTGTACTATAGTTTGTCTCGTACAAACACGAACCAAACCGACACAACTGAATTCGGTTTGGAGCTAACCATACTTTTTAGGAGCAAAAAAATGGTACTAGTAGGTCGTCAAGCCCCTGATTTTACTGCAGCAGCTGTTCTAGGTAACGGTGAAATCGTTGAAAACTTCAACTTTGCAGAGTTCACTAAAGGTAAGAAAGCAGTAGTATTCTTCTACCCACTAGATTTCACTTTCGTTTGCCCATCTGAGCTAATCGCATTCGACAACCGTCTAGCTGACTTCCAAGCTAAAGGTGTTGAAGTAATCGGTGTTTCTATCGATTCTCAGTTCTCTCACAACGCATGGCGTAACACTGCTATCGAAGATGGCGGTATCGGTCAAGTTAAGTACCCACTAGTTGCTGACGTTAAGCACGAAATCTGTAAAGCTTACGACGTTGAGCACCCAGAAGCAGGCGTTGCTTTCCGTGGTTCTTTCCTAATCGACGAAGAAGGCGTTGTACGTCACCAAGTAGTTAACGACCTACCACTAGGCCGTAACATCGACGAAATGCTACGCATGGTTGACGCTCTTAACTTCCACCAGAAGCACGGCGAAGTATGTCCTGCACAATGGGAAGAAGGTAAAGCAGGTATGGACGCATCTCCAAAAGGTGTTGCAGCGTTCCTATCTGAGCACGCAGCTGACCTAGGCAAAAAATAATAGACCTTCACCCTAGCTCAACGGGTGTGATGGTTGGATGTATATAAAGCAATAAGCTAATGCGGAAAACCGCAAACGCCAATCAGTCTAAGTAAAGTCCTATCAAAGCCCAGAGCCTCTGCTCTGGGCTTTCTTTTTCCTTCAGATAAACCGCCAAAATGAGGTAACGCTTTAGCGTAAACTTTACCTCTATTTATCATCCCCTCCATACAGATTCTGCTTACTGGCCCTGTTAATATCTTAGCCACAACACTTATTTGTAACGTTAGCAGGATGAATGAACGTGGTTACTCACCTAGAAGTCTGTATTGATAATATTGAATCTCTGCACTACGCCATTGCTGGCTGCGCCACTCGGATTGAACTTTGCTCCTCTTTGGCTTTAGGCGGACTAACACCCAGTTATGGCTTTATGCAGCAAGCGGCTAAGCTTTCTAGTGTTCCAGTTTATGCCATGATCCGCCCACGCCAAGGTGACTTCTTCTACAATGAAGAAGAGATCGAAATGATGCGTTGGGATATTGAAGCAGCTCACCAATCAGGCTTGAGCGGTGTCGTGTTCGGCGTGCTCACTCAAGACGGTGATATTCATATGCCTTACGCGGCTGCGCTGTGTGAATTTGCTCAAGCGCTTGGCTTAGGCGTGACCTTCCATCGTTCCTTTGACCAGTGTCGTGACGCTGAAAAAGCTTTGGAAGAAGTGATCAGCTTAGGTTGTGAACGTATTTTAACCTCCGGTCTTGCGCCTTCAGCACCACAAGGGATCGATGTGCTTAGAGCTTTGGTTAAGCAAGCCCAAGGACGCATAGCAATCATGGCGGGTGCTGGCGTTAATGCGAGTAACGTACGTGCGTTAGTAGAAGACACTCAAGTTCCTGAAATCCATCTGTCAGGCAAAACCACACGCCCTAGCCAAATGACCTTTGTTGCTGAACAAAGCAAAATGGGCGCATCCGATGTCGATGATTTTTTAATCCCCATCACAAGTACACAAGCCATTACCGATGTCGTAGCAGCTCTCAAATAGACGACCGTAACCTCACGCGCATAGCTTTTGAGTGCTAACATATTGTTTATCAAGGAGTGAGGAAAGGTGTATGTCTAAATTGAAGAAAAAGGAATACGAAAAGGAGCTCAAAAACCTTCAAGTTGAGCTCGTAAAACTTCAAGAGTGGGTCAAACACAAAGGGTTAAAAGTGGTGGTTCTGTTTGAAGGACGTGATGCTGCGGGCAAAGGCGGAGTGATAAAGCGAATTACAGAAAAGCTAAACCCGCGTGTTTGTCGCGTAGTGGCTCTGCCTGCACCGACAGAAAAAGAAAAAACGCAATGGTACTTCCAACGTTACGTCGCTCATTTACCATCTGCTAGTGAAATCGTTTTATTTGACCGAAGTTGGTATAACCGAGCAGGTGTCGAAAAAGTCATGGGGTTCTGTACTCCAGACGAATACGAGGAGTTTTTACGCTCTTGCCCTGAATTCGAGAGAATGTTGCAACGATCTGGGATTATTCTGATTAAGTATTGGTTTTCGGTTTCAGACGAAGAGCAGGAAAAACGTTTTCTAGGTCGAATTAATACGCCGATCAAACGTTGGAAATTCAGCCCAATGGATTTAGAGTCACGTCATCGCTGGGCGGAGTATTCGGAAGCAAAAGATAAGATGTTTGCCTATACAGACACGAAAAACTGCCCTTGGTGGGTCGTCCCTTCTGATGACAAAAAGAAAGCGCGCTTGAACTGTATCAGTCATTTACTAAGCCAGATTGACTACAAAGCACTTGAGTACTCCCCCATCGAATTACCTGAACTCAATAAAGAAGGTTACGTCAGAGCGCCCATTGATGATCAGACCTTCGTTCCTGATAAATATTAACGTGCTTTCCTTCTCTCTAATAAATAGGCCAGCCTAAAAGCTGGTCTATTTGCTGAAGTCAGTTACTTCAGTACGTCATCAATACTTTGATCACCTAGGTGGCGTACATCTTTCCCTTTCACAAAGTAAATAATGTATTCACAGATGTTCTGGCAGCGGTCCCCCACGCGTTCAATCGCGCGTGCCGACCACATCACTTGCAGAATATTAGGGATATTTTTTGGATCTTCCATCATGTATGTCATCAACTGACGAATCACCGCTTCATACTCGGCGTCTAGTTTGTCATCTTGTTTGTGCACCTCTGCTGCTGCTTCTACATCCATGCGGGCAAACGCATCTAAAACCTGATGCAGCATATTAATTGCCTGACGGCAGAGAGGCTCTAACGACACTTGGAATTGTCGTTCTTTTGATGATGGGCTTTCGATGGCAACGTAAGCAATGCGTGTCGCCACGTCACCGATACGTTCTAAATCCGTGATCGTTTTGATGATAGCCATGATTAAGCGCAAGTCTTTTGCCGTTGGCTGACGCTTAGCAATAATGCGTGTGCAGGCGTCATCGATCGAGACTTCCATCGCATTCACTTTATGATCGTCACGCACAACCATACGCGCCAGTTCGATGTCTTCTTTATGCAAGGCTTGAATAGCATACGAAAGCTGCTGTTCTACCAAGCCACCCATGGTTAATACATGAGTACGAATCGATTCTAGCTCTACGTTAAATTGTCCTGAAATATGACGTCCAAAGTGCATGATGTTCCTTATTCCGTATAGAGTCGCGACTTAACCGTAGCGACCCGTAATGTAATCTTCGGTCTGTTTCTTCATTGGCGAAGTGAAGATCGAGTCCGCGTCAGAGTATTCAATTAACTTACCCATATGAATGAATGCAGTATGATCGCTCACTCTCGCCGCTTGTTGCATGTTATGGGTAACGATAACGACAGTATATTGAGTCTTCAGCTCATTGATAAGCTCTTCAATAGTTAAAGTTGAGATTGGATCCAACGCTGATGTTGGCTCGTCCAATAACAGGACTTCCGGCTCAATCGCCACCGCGCGCGCAATGACCAAGCGCTGTTGCTGACCACCAGATAAGCCAAATGCGTTCTCATGCAAGCGGTCTTTTACCTCATCCCACAACGCCGCCGAGCGCAAGGATCGCTCCACTGCGTCATCTAAACTGCGGCTGTTTTTTACACCTTGTAAGCGTAAGCCATAAACTACATTTTCATAAATAGACTTAGGAAATGGATTGGGTCTTTGAAACACCATCCCCACTCGGCGTCGAAGTGTCGCAACATCGACATTAGGATGATAAACATTCTTGCCATGGAGACGCACTTTGCCTGTGACTCGACACCCTTCCACTAAGTCGTTCATGCGATTGATGCAACGTAATAACGTCGACTTTCCACACCCTGAAGGACCGATAAAAGCGGTGACTCGCCCTTTGGGAATTCGCATCGAAATATCATGCAGCGCCTGAGTTTGACCATAGAACAGATTAAGGTTCTCGATTGAGATGGCTGTTTGTTCATCCGTTAAATTATGAACATCCAATGGTGGCTCATAACCTAATG
>NZ_WXWS01000530.1:0-5268 GCF_009904715.1 Vibrio sp. V42_P2S4T144
CATCCGCTCCATCCAGCAATAGCTCATCAAACACGCCAACTATTGATAATAAGCTTGAGGATCTGATCTCCACCCATGAAATGAGAAACAAAAAAGCCAGCCTTAAAAGGCTGGCAAGTTGAGCAACAAGGTCAGTGCTTACTGCTAACTAACACCGAACTCGTATTGGATTCATTTTCGTCTGTTAGTCTCTTTTATCGGCGTTTATGACTTGCTTGCTTTCTCTTTGTGACACGTTACCTTTACTAACTGTTCTTGCTCATCTTTAATGTTTTTCACGATACGCTCATCACGTGCGTGAATGGCATCCATGTTCATTTGCTGAATATCTGCTATAGCTTCATGTTTCATTTCAGAAAAGTCCTGACGTAAATCTGAGCTCCACTCCTCTTTGTCTAAAGTGTTAGCAGCAGCGATTGGTGATGACATTACAGCAATAAGACTTAGAGTAGATAGAAATACGCTTTTCATAATAAGCTCCTTGAGGATTAGCAGTTAATTTTAATTACAATTTATATATTGCACATACGATGCCAACTTTTATTTTGTTATTTTTCAACAAGTTAAATAAAACCTCATATTCAACGTTATCTTCGTCTGGTAAATTTCGCTAACCAAGTGTCAAATTAACCATGCGAATTTAAAACATTAGAAACATACATATTAGAAATGCTTTGTCAGGCAGTTTTCTCATCAGATAATTACGTAACTGCCCACTAAAAAATCGCTTTGAATCAAAATACGGAAACAAAAAAGCAGCCCGAAGGCTGCTCCTAATCGTTAACATCAAGCTTGTTAACTCGATACGCTTGCTTCAACGCTCGACGTCACTGGCGACTTTCTGAAACGATTAATCAAACGATGGATAAACCTCTTAATCGATCTGAAAATATTTTTAATATCTTCAAGCATTAAATACAAACAAGGCACCAACACTAAAGTCAGAACCGTTGCGTACAACACCGCAAAGCCCAAAGCGACAGCCATCGGTATGACAAAACGCGCCTGCAAACTCGTTTCAAACATTATCGGCAATACACCCGCAAACGTCGTTATTGAGGTGAGCGTGATAGCTCGAAAACGAGCACAACCCGCCTCAACAACCGCTTGTTTGATGTTCATACCCCTTTCTCTCACTTGGTTTACGTAATCTGTCATAACCAGAGAGTCGTTGATAACCACGCCAGCAGCAGCGATCAAACCAAATGTCGACATCATACTGATGTCTAAACCTAGCCAGAAATGGCCCCAAATCGCCCCCGTCAGACTAAACGGAATGACGGACATTACAATCAAAGGTTGGGTATAACTTTTTAACGGTACAGCTAACAAGATGTAGACGATGATCATACCTGCAATAAAGAACAAAATCTGTTCATTACGCTGCGCAGCCTGCTCTTCAATATCACCACCCAATTCTGTTTTCACACTCGAGAACGCTTGCTTCATATCCGGTAAGATATTGTCGTCAATGACCTTCACGATTTCTTGAGGTTCAACCAATTCTTCGTCTATCGAACCATAGACATAAACGGTTTGATACCCGCCTTCACGTCGAATGCTACTCACGCCCGGCTGCTCGTTGATCTTCACCACATCACCTAGCATGACCTTCTTACCTGCTGGTGTTGTAATCACGGCGTAACGCAATGATGAGAATGCTTCACGCGTCAGTTGCGGGTAACGCACCATAACTTTAATTTCTTCACCATCACGAATAATGCGCTGTGCTTCGCCACCATAAAAGCTGCCACCAACTTGCTCTGCGATCATGGTGAGATCCAGACCGAGATCGTACGCTACAGGCGCAAGAGACAGGAGTACTTCTTTGCTTCCAGAATCAATAGAAGATGAAATATCATATAACCCTTCTTCCAGCTGTAAACGCTCTATCAAGTAACGCCCAGCCTCGTTGAGCTCATTGATGTTAGAACCAAACAACAAGTAGCCAAACTCATCTCTGTCACCACCACCCGCACTCTGCTCGCGGATTTTGATGCTCTTCATACCTGGAATAACAGGCATAGCTTCACGCCAACGTCGAGCCAGTTCAAATGTATTGAACGGGCGTAACTCTTCATCAACCAGAGGTACTAATACACGACCTTCGGTGCGGCTTCTGTTGTACGACAGCACATCACGAATCATTCCTTGACCATGTTCTGCAATGGTCTCAGATTCGATCTTTTGCATGACACGTTCAATAGTCTTGAGTGCACTGATTGTCTGCTCACTTGAAACGGTATCATTCATTTCAATAGTGATCGCAGGATAGTCAGTCGGCACTTTAGGGTTGGGGATCACCCGAACATAATTCGCGTTGATCAAAGCCGCGCTGATCAGCAGTAAACCACAGAACACCGCAAACACTGTCCAGCGCCAATGGGTGCATGTTGTTACAAAGTTCCGATATGGACCATTTACAAAACCAAAAAAACGTTGGTTAAATCGGTCACGCCAACCACCTGGTTTAACTGGCTTAAAATGAGTATGCGCAAGGTGTGCAGGAAGGATCAGCTTCGATTCAATCAAACTGAAGATCAAACACAGAATCACGACCCCCGCGATACCATAAAAGAAGGCACTATCAATACCACTAGACAACAAGAATGGTGCGAATACAGCAATCGTTGTCAGAACACCAAATGTCGCTGGCGTAGCAACACGTTTGACACCGCGTACCACGTTCTCGACACCGCCGCCCTTTTCTTCGATTTCACTGTACGCACTTTCTCCCATGACGATGGCGTCATCCACCACAATTCCGAGCACCATGATGAAAGCAAACAGCGAGACGATGTTCACTGTAATACCCAAAGCTGGCATCATCATTACAGCACCGAGGAAACAGACAGGTAGCCCAATCATTACCCACATAGCCAAGCGGAAACGTAGGAAAATGGTCAGCATAATCGCGACTAATGCAGCACCTTGCAGCAAGTTTTTCAACATCATGTCGAGACGCCCATTTAAATAATAAGTCGTATCAACTAAGACTTTGAGCTTAACATCCTGCGGCAATGTCTTGTTTTTTGCTTCAATATAATTACGAACGGACTGTGCAACAGGGATAATGTTCTGATCACGAGTTGCTTCAACAGACATGTAGATCGCATTTTGCCCTGAGTATTCAAAATAGCGCTCTTCTTCCGTAAAGCCATCTTTGATCGTGGCGATATCTTGCAGTAAAACCTTCGCACCATTTGCGCCAAGCTTTACAGGAATATTTCTAAACTCATCACCACGGTAGTATTGGTTTTCAATCCTTACTGCAATCATCCCTGAGTTTGTTTTTACTTCGCCCGCAGAAAAGTTGGCTGAGTAACGGCTGATCGCGCTGCTGATATCGCTCAACGTCAGGTCGTATTTACGAAGAACAAGTGGGTCAACTTCAATCGCTATTTCTTCTTCTGGCGCACTCAGATACACCAGCATGACGTTTTCTAACTGAAGTAATTCATCTTCGATTTGCTTAGCAAGCGGTTTAAGCTCCTCGAGCGGTCGGTCCCCAACTAACCCCATTTCGATTACATCTTGGCGCCATTCAACTTGGTAAACATTGATTGGTTCCATACCCGCTGGTAAATTAGACAATGTATCAATACGTTGGTTTACATCATCTAAGACACGCTTGATATCGGCATTAACGTCTACCTCGATAGAAACATACGCGCTACCTCTAGAGGCCGTTGAGACTGCTTTTTTAATCCCGGTGACGTCTTTAATCGATTCCTCGACCTTAACGAGAATACTCTCTTCTATCTCTTGAGGAGAAGCGCCAGGATAAGCCGCACGAACATCAATGTAGTTCACCTCAATATTCGGAAACATCTGCCTTTGAATAAAGAGAAAACTCACCACACCCATGATAATGATGAACACCATCAAAAGGTTGGCAGCGACGGGGTTATTCGCAAAATAGGCAATTAAGCCCTTTTGTTTAGTATCTTCCATGACAAACTCCTACTTACTGTACGACGGTTTCGGAGTCGTCACTCTTTTTTGCGATTTGTACCGCCATGCCTTTTTGAGGGTACTCTGGTAAGGTCAGTACCAACTTATCACTTTGCTCTAAGCCTTCGCCCACCAGCAAAAACTCACCTTCTGCTCTCAAAACCGTGACAGTTCTGGGTTGAAGTTGATTATCGCCATTAACCACCCACACGGTACGGTTTTTAACTAATTCCTGTGGTAAGCGATAGATGTGCTTAAGTTCCTTACCAGTGAAACTCACTTCAACGTAGGAGCCGAATTTAATTGGAGGCTGCTGGTTATCGACACCGTATGGGTCCGCGATTTGAATGACCATGTTAATCATTCGGGTAGCGCTATCAATCATGCCTAAATCACGAACTACTCGACCTTCTCTAGTGGTAGAAAACACACCTTGCTGCGTCACTGTCGCAGTGAGTTCACCAATGGATTCGGGTAAAAATGCACTATCAAAACCGGCAATGGGTACGTGCACCTCTGCCACTTCGATGTTGTTTAACGTGGCAACTCGAGAACCAGATGTAACAAATTGACCAACACCAATATCACGCTCAACAACCAGCGCATCGTAAGGTGCAACGACTTTGCAATTTTCTAACTCTCTTTTTGCTCGTTTGAGTGCCGCTTGAGCCGACTTTACTTGCGCTTGTGCGCTCAAAACGTGAGGCTTGCGTAAATACAGATCCGTCACTTGCTTATCGCTCAGTCTCTTTGCCTGACGTTTTGCCACTTCGGCTTTCGCTTGTTCCTCAATCAAGTTTGCGCGTGCACTAGCTAAATCGGCTTCAGCTTGTAAAACCGACGCTTCATAGTTGTCGCTTTCAATTGTGAAAAGAACCTCTCCTCGTTTCACGATGCCACCCGTTACAAAATTCGGGTGCCAACTTATCACTTCACCACTGACTTGCGCGGAAAGGTGTGTTTTTTCAAAAGGGACTAATTCACCGTGACTGGTAATCACCACTTTGTGATCAGTAGGAAAAAGAGAAGAAGCCTGAACAGTAGGTTCTGTAATTGCATCTTTGGTTGACTCTTTTTCCGGCGCAGTTGCGGCAATTGCAGCATATCCTGCATAAGAGCCTCCAACGACGACGAAGGGTAAAAGCCAACGTAATATGGGTTTTGCTAACATCGAAAATCCTTTTTTATTGTTGTTTTCAACACCACACTTTTATTCAGTCCATTGCTCCCGGTAAGCATGGTGATGAGAGAATTGAATTTGAATAAACATCAAAGCGGCGCTTGCCTAGTCTTTTAAGCAGCGAACTAGATAGT
>NZ_WXWS01000604.1:0-5252 GCF_009904715.1 Vibrio sp. V42_P2S4T144
GTTCTATGGCGCTGACAATAGTGTGCTGGTCGTGGAAATTACGGATACAGGTATCGGCATCGAGTCTGACAAACTCGACCAAATGTTCGAACCTTTTGTTCAAGAAGAAGCAACAACGACTCGAGAATACGGTGGCAGTGGCTTAGGGCTGACCATTGTGAAGAGCCTCGTCGACATGCTGGAAGGTGATGTTCAAGTCCGCAGTCAGAAAGGTTTAGGAACGACTTTTGTCATTACAATGCCAGTGAAAGATCGTGAGCGAGTACTCACCCCTCTTGATTCGAGTTTGCGAGTTAAGCCAGATGAACTATTTGCAGAGAGTCTCAAAGTGTTGTTGGTAGAGGATAACCATACTAACGCATTCATTCTAAAAGCGTTTTGTAACAAGTACAAAATGCAGGTTGATTGGGCGAAAGATGGGTTAGAAGCAATGGAATTCTTAAAAGATCATACTTACGATTTGATACTGATGGACAACCAGCTTCCGCATCTTGGTGGAATTGAAACGACCAAAGAGATCCGACAAAAGCTAAAACTAGGCACGCCAATTTATGCGTGTACTGCTGACACCGCGAAAGAAACCAGTGACGCCTTTATGGAATCGGGTGCGAATTACGTGCTTCTCAAGCCGATTAAAGAAAATGCGCTCCATGAAGCATTTGTGGATTTTAAGCAGCGGTTCTTAGTTGAGCGAACATAAGGAATTGGCTCACTACGGGATAACCCAATTACTCATTATCTGAAAAGCACAACACCATGACTGTGGGTTGTGCTTTTTTGTATCTGCCCCTTTTACTCTTATACAAATCAGACTTTTCAGACTTTATTGGTCTCGACGTTTGTTGTGTACATCGCAGCATTTCAAATTCAAACATAGTGTTGTATTACTTAGATTTCTGCCCCTTCACTGACACACCCAACGTGATTTCAATCACAAAAAGATATTTACTTAGCATGCTAACTATTTTATATTGCTTAGCACGCTAAGTAATTGAGTAGATCTTATGATTCAAGACATCAACAGTTTGCGAGACCTTTCTCTGGCTGAAAAATTATCTCGTGTTGCTCGTTTATGGAAAATGGTTGCAGATCGCGAGTTAGAGCCTTTAAACCTAACGTATCCGCGTTGGACTGCGTTATGGAAGCTTTATCGAATGGGTGACAACATCAGTCAGAAGCATTTGGCTGAAGCGCTTGAGATCGAGTTAGCGTCGTTGATGCGAACATTAAAATTATTAGAAGAGCAATCTCTGATCACTCGCCATTGCTGTGAACATGATAAGCGAGCACGTATTGTTAGCCTCACAGAAGAGGGGAAAACCCTACTAAAGCAAATGGAGGCTCGGATTCTTCAAGTTCGAAGCAAGCTCCTAACGGACATCAACGACCAGGAACTTCAGCAGCTTTCATTGATTCTTGATCAGATTGCTCACAATGCGCTTGATTCACTTAGCGAATAAGTCAGAAAACCGAATAAAAAGAGAAGTAAACGCCTATGACTCCAGATCAAAAATTCGCACGTTGGATCAAATATTCTTGCGTCGCGTTTGTCCTTGTCTTTGCCTATTTTCTAGTTGCAGATCTCGCCATGCCGTTGACTCCTCAGGCAATGGCAACGCGTGTGGTAACTAAAGTGGCCCCCCGTGTGAGTGGGCAGATTACACATCTTTATGTTGCCAACAACCAAGAAATAAGCCAAGGCGATCTACTATTTCAGATTGATCCCCAGCCTTATCAGCTCGCCGTAGAAAAGGCTCAACTTAACCTTGAGCGTGTGATTCAAAACAACGAACAACTTGATGCTTCTATTGCGGCGGCAAAAGCAGACGTTGAAGCGAGCAAAATCGTGGCGGAACAAAAAGTTCGCGAAGCGAAACGTCTTAATACCCTGTTTCACCGTAATGGTACTTCGCAACAGCAGCGTGATGACGCACAGAGTAGTGCAACGGCAGCTAAAGCGAACTTACTGGCCGCACGTGCTCGTTTAAAAGAGTTGGAAGTAAACCGCGGTGATTTAGGCGCGACGAATGTGAATATCCGCGTGGCGCAAAACCAGCTAAAACAAGCGGAACTTAATCTGTCTTACACTCAAGTCTCGGCGGAACATGATGGCGTTGTCGCTAACTTGCAGCTGGAGACGGGGGCCTATGCGGCAGCTGGTACACCTCTTGTCGCTTTAGTCTCCGATGACGTGGATATCATTGCCGACTTTCGTGAAAAGAGTTTACGACACTTTAATCAGAACAGCCGTGCGTTAGTGGCTTTTGATAGCTTACCTGGTGATGTATTTGAAGCTCGTATTACGAGTGTGGATGCCGGGGTCAGCTCGGGTCAATTCGATGCGGATGGCCGCTTAGCAACACCAACTGACTCAAACCGTTGGGTGAGAGACGCGCAGCGCTTACGTTTACATTTAGCTATCGATGAACCTCAGCAGCGCGCATTTCCAGCAGGGGCACGAGCAACCGTGCAGTTGTTGCCAGAAAACGCATTATCTGGCTGGTTAGCGAGGTGCCAGATCCAATTCTTGAGTCTTCTTCATTATATTTATTAACGAGGAGGCGATATGAAGTTATGGGACCACCCCATGTCGGAAAACGACTTCCGTCAGTGTTTGCGCATTGCAACTGGTGCGACTATTGGTTTCACTTTATGTAAAGTATTTGGTTGGAACTATGGCGTATTCTTTACTGTAACCCCGATGTTGTTACTTGGAATGGTGCCAGTCATGAGTCTACATGCCGCACGACAACTGATTTTTTCAGCGGTTGTGTGTGGATTAGAAGTTGGTGTGCTTGGTGGGTTATTTGGTGGGCACCCAGGCATGATGACAATCATTGCATTCGGGTTGTTCCTATATAAATTCGCCTGTATGTCAAAAGGGAGCTTGTTCTTATTTGGAGCGAACAGCGTACTGAGCTTAAGCATCATGCTGCATTTTGCTAGTTATCCAACCACTGACTTAAATGACCTAATATTTAGCAACCTGCAAGCGAATGTTATTTCAGTGTTCGTTGCTTATGTGGTGACATTTTTGATTCCCGATGCGGAACCTCGTCAGCCACCAGCGAAACCGTCGCAGCCTAAACAGAGTCATCGCATGCGTCATGAAGCCCTTATGGGGGCGAGTATCGCTACAATGTCTTTCCTTGTATTCCAGCTATTTGACCTCAGTGACTCTATGTCTGCTCAGGCGACAACCTTGCTTTTATTGTTTCCTATGCATTGGAACGGTGCTTTAGGATATGCGCGAAAAAGAGCAATGGGAACCTTGATGGGGGTGACCTTTGGTATCGTCGGACAACTTGTATTATACGATTGGTCGGATACCTTATTGTTTATCGTCCCATTGCTTTGGATTGGGGCTATGATGTTCAGCTATATGCACGTGAAAGAGTCTAGCGGTTCGGGAGCCGGATTTGGCGGCTTAACCACATTAGGCATTTTGTTCGGCCAATATCTTACTCCGGATGGTGACTTAATGTTCAGTGCGCTGTATCGCGTGAGCAGTATTTTGTTTGCTATTGTTGCGACGCTGCTTGTGACCTATACGGTTCACAGAATACTCAACAGCTTTGAGGCGACGCGCTTTAGCGAGCAGTAAGTTCAGACGTTACTGGTTAGAAAGGATTGCTCCAGTAACTCTGTTTTTAGTTCGTGAGTCATCTCAATGGAACTAGCAAACTTAATTCCAACTACCCATCCCTTCGCCAATTTCTTAATGTTGGCAATGACACATCGATTTTCTTCTCCGATATAGTGGCTTAACGGACATTCGATGGTAACACTCTCACCCACGTTGAATTCGGGCTCAATCAAGGTTGATATACCAACACCTGCTAGAGAGAAATCGATAAGGCTACCGTCGTAGACATTCCCTGCATGAATAACGTTACAGTTCATTTGCAACTTGTAACGCTCATGTTCTCGAACTGGTTTGGTTGCAAATGTTCCTGGAATGCGGATAAACAAAAGGGGGGATGGTCGAACGGTCGTCGTCAGTACGCTGGACTTAAACGCAATGACATGGCCTAACTCCGTATCTGATACACCACGCACGATGACATCGGCGTTGGGGAGTTTTCTCATCACCTGCTCTTCAAGCAAACGCATTGGTATATCAAGAATCAAATAAGCATTTTCTTTCATCCCAAGATAGGTGGTGGAATACGTATATTGATCCTTAGGCCCAAATTCGAAATTAGTAGAAAGTTTCATTCCCGGTTTGAGAAACCTATGCAGTTCATCTTTAGTATGAGTGGCTGGCATCACATTGGCGTTTTAATTTTTAGTTAAGCTGAGGCTATCAAAACGCCATTTTGTTATTCAAGATAGTAAGGCATAAGTTTTTGTAAAATCATCGCTATCTGTGAAGTGGTGGGCGATAAGTTTGGTTCATTCCACCTTTCATAAAGATTTGGCTTGCCACAATACTGCCGCATGTGACCAACATCAGCGCTAACCAAGTGAGAGAATCTGGTTGTTCACCAAAAATTGGAACGGCAAGAAGTGTCGCGACGACTGGAGTTAATGAACCAAAAGCAGCGCTGGCTTCGGCACCGATGATCCTAATTGCATAAATGAAAGTGAAAGAAGCGATTAAACCTGCGCCAACACCTTGTAGCATCGCGTGGCCAAATAACTCCTCCCATGGCCACTGGCTGAACGGTGTTACCACCAAATAACTGTCTACCCACCCGAAACCAACGGCGATGATGAGCAGAGCCAAAGACGCGATTGCAACGAATCCTGCACAGACGTGTGCATTAAGATTGGCGACACGAGCGCTGATGGTGAAAGCAGCCCACATGATGCTGCCAGTTAGAAACAGGATATGCCCTTGCAACTGAGACCAGTTGTACTCTGCGCCGCTATTCGAAAGAAGAAAAACAAAAATGCCTAACAACACCGTAGAAAGCCCGATTAAGCGGTGAGCACTCAGCGACTGTTGATAACAAAGTACCGCGATAGCAGAAACAAACAATGGCAAAGTGCCAGGTACTAATGCACTGCCGTGCGCCACGGGAGCGAAATGCATAGCCGTTCCGACGACCAGAAGATAGGGAAGGCCGCTTCCAACCACAACACTAACCAGGTAGCGTTTAGGCACGACGCGCAGCGACTGTTTATGCTTAATCACAAATGGTAATAAAATTATACTTGGGATTAGAAAGCGAACTAACGCGATATCGGCTGGCTGCAAGGCAGAAATTGCGCCCCCTTTTAAAGAAATAAAGAAACCAGACCAAAGC
>NZ_WXWS01000099.1:0-5231 GCF_009904715.1 Vibrio sp. V42_P2S4T144
TTTAGGATGTGTATAAGGGACAGATATTATCGTGATAATTAATTGTTAATCCTTCATCAATACCGCCAATCCACAAGATTCGCAAGCTTCTTTTTTAAGAGAGCTATACAACTGGGTGAGTTTATGGACAATGGGTTGGAGTTAATTGTTAATTATTAGTAAATTAACGCAGGTTGCTTAGTGCAACACCATATGAAGGACCCGTTATCGGGTGTTTAGGGAAAGAACAAAAGAATAAGAGTAGTCACATGAACGCATTTACAAAACTCGTTGAACATTCCAAAAAAGTGGCAAATTTTGAGCATCTATCAGCCATCATAGATTGGGATCAAGCGGCGGTCATGCCACCTGGTGGCGCTGAAGCACGCTCGAATGCCACGGCAGAGCTCGATGTACATATCCATTCTTTAATGACTCAACCGCACTTGGGAGAGCTTTTCGCTCAGGCAGAAGAAGAGACGCTGTCTACAAAAGAAAAATCTATCCTAAGAGAAATGAAGCGTGGGTGGCAGCAAGCTAACTTACTACCAGAATCATTAGTTCAAGCTCAATCTCTTGCTGGCTCCAAATGTGAACATGCATGGCGTACGCAACGTGGAGAAAATGACTGGGCTGGTTTTGAAAAGAACTGGGCTGAAGTCGTAAAGCTATCGCAGGAAGAAGCGCAAATTAGAGCCGAAGCAAATGGCACGACTCCTTATGATGCCATGCTCGATGTTTATGAACCTGGCACAACGTCTGCGTCGTTAGACATTCTTTTTGCTGACGTGAAAACCTGGCTTCCTACTTTGATCGATGAAGCGCTTGAAAAACAACAATCAGACAACATCTTATTGCCAACTGCACACTACCCTGCGGAAAAGCAAAAAGCGCTCGGTTTGGAAGTCATGAAGCTACTTCAATTCGATTTTGAACACGGTCGACTTGATGAGAGTACCCACCCATTTTGTGGCGGTGTACCGACAGATGTACGTATTACGACACGTTATAATGAAAACGAGTTTGTCCAATCATTGATGGGGATTGTCCACGAAACTGGCCATGCTCGATACGAGCAAGGGCTACCAAAAGATTTATCAGGAACACCCGCGGGAGAAGCTCGCTCTATGGGTATTCATGAATCACAATCACTCTTCTTTGAAATGCAAATAGGACGAAGCAGCGCGTTTATCGATCACCTCGCTCGACTGGCTTCTAACCATTTTTCTGGTAGTGAATTCGAAAAAGACAATTTAGCCAAAATTTACACTCGCGTAGAAAAAGGCTTTATTCGCGTAGATGCTGACGAACTTACATATCCTGCTCACGTTATTCTTCGATATGAAATTGAGCGAGATCTCATGAACGGCGTCATCAAACATACAGATGTACCAGAACTCTGGAACGAAAAGATGAAAGCGTACTTGGGGCTATCAACCGAAGGAAACTTCAAAAATGGCTGTATGCAAGATATCCATTGGACAGACGGAAGTTTTGGCTATTTCCCGTCCTACACGCTCGGTGCGATGTACGCTGCACAATTTATGGCAGCAATGAAACAAACCGTCGATGTAGATGCGGTTATTCGTTCTGGCGACTTAGCTCCGATATTCAATTGGCTCTCGGAAAACATCTGGAGTAAAGGGAGCTTATTCACCACTGATGAGTTGGTAAAACAAGCCACGGGTGAAACACTGAATGCTAAACACTTTCAAGCTCACCTAAAAGATCGCTACTTATAAAGCGAAAAGAATAGAAAGTAAAAGCCCAAGGTTCGTATGTTCCTTGGGCTTTTTGTAGGCTATCTATGTGTTATGCCAAGCTAGGGATGAGCCTAGGCTTGTACAAACAGTCCTCACCCTCTGGTCTAGTTTTAAACCGACGATGAAGCCACATATACTGGCTCGGACTTGCCATGATTGATGTTTCAACTATTTGATTCACGAATGCGGCGGCGCGTTGATGATCCTCTTTCGGGAAACCTTCGACGGGCGCACTAATGGTTAGGGTATAGTGTCCGTCTTTTCCTCTTACCATCGTAAAAGGCACAATGGCGCAATCTGTAGAATCAACCAACAAACTTGTACCTGTCGTAGTACAAGCATTTTTAACGGCAAATAACGGTGCAAATGTCGAGCGTCGGTTACCATAATCGTGGTCCGGTGCATACCAAACCCGCTCACCCGTTTTAAGTGATTCAAGCATGGCTTTGACGTTTTTACGATCAATCAGTGTACGATTAGAGCGAGAGCGTCCCTTATACTGAAAATAATCAAAGCACGGATTATTGTTTGGGCGATAAACACCGGTTCCAGACTTTTTAATGCCAAAAGCTCGAGCACCTAACTCTAGATTCATTGAGTGTACGGCCAACATTAATGCACCTTTGCCTGACTTCTCTAAAGCCTCTAGATGCTCCATGCCTTTTATCGTGACGTGTTTGTTTACCCGTTTATCTGACCAAAACCATGCCATTGCGGTCTCAAAAAGTGCGATGCCAGTATTGTCGATGTTGTCTTTTAGAATTGCTTCGCGTTGGCATTTTTCCATATGAGGGAAGCAAAGCTCAAGATTGCGTCTGATCGTAACTTGACGTTTTCTCATGAATCGCATAGCTAAACGACCAATGTTGCGTCCCAAAGCTAGTTGAACTTTAAAAGGAAGGAGGCTAAGTAAGTACATCACGCTAATGATAATTAACGTTCCCCAGTAACGAGGCAAAAGAAATTCGGCCTTGAAAGCAGGCTTTTTGTATTTGTTCATGTAAGTATTGTCAGATGTGCCCATCTATAAGTGATAAAAACAATGATAATGGACTGCACTTTTATCATTGATAACGCTAATAACATAAATTAAAGCGCGCGGATTCTATGGTTCTTCGACACACTACACAATAAGAACTTTGCAGAAATATGTAGGGAATGAAAAAGCAGTAAAGATGAGTCGCCACGTTAACATCTATCGGAGTGATTTATCTACTGCCCTTTCCTAAAGTTTGAAGAAACATAACTTTGTATTTTCAATGCGCTAAATAATGCCTGTTTTTCAATCACATAATGCGACCGTTATGAATACAACAATAAGACGTCATATCAATACTCGCCATTAGCGATTGAATTTGTACTAAAAAGCCGCAGCAATTTCTCGCTGCGGCTTCTTATTCACTTAACAAGTAGAGTGGCGTTATTCGTGCCCTACTGTTTTGGATAATAAATTTACGATCAACACACCTGCGATGATAAACCCAATACCAACTAGGGCTGGTAAGTCTAGACGCTGTCCGTAAACAAAGTAACCAACCGTCGCAACCAAAACGATCCCAGCACCACTCCATATGGCATAAACAACCCCGACCGGCATTGTTTGCACTGTGACGGAAAGCAAGAAGAAAGCGATGCCGTAACCAATCAAAACGACTGTGCTCGGCATTACTTTCGTAAATTGCTCTGTTTTGGGAATATAAGAAGTGGCAATCACTTCACATACAATCGCTATCGACAGCGCCAACATTGGTGGCATAGAGACAAGCATTTTGAACATAAGGCATTAACGCTCAACAGAAATGTAACCGACAACATGTCCGGATAATTAGGCCGCGCATTATACCCAACTCATCTCACGATGGAATACCACTAACGATGTTTACACACCATCACTTTCGCTTACTTTTTGATGACCAGGTGAAAGGCTGACGTTTTGGTGCTGACGAGAAATTTCAAAGTAGATATGCATATCAATCGGCTCAGGTGTATTGAGTAGCATCTTACCTACTTCACGTTGGAAATGACCATAATTACCTAGCTCATCCGTTAGTTCTAGGAGCTCGTAAGAGGCTTCATCGGCAAACATTCCATACGCATACTGATAATGACTGATATCCTTGCTCTTATCATAACCCAGCTTTTGAAGAGCTTGATCAATCTCTTCCGGCGTATAAATGTCTTTATCACCAAACGAATGCAGTAGCACGCAAGGAACTTCTTGAGCGATGCTCTGAATCTTTGTCTTTCTCTTGAAAATACCGAACATAATGTCCTCCACTGACGATGTTTCCAAACATGCACATTAATGCAAAATGGTGAGCTGATTGTTTTTAGTATGGCTCATTAATTTGAGACTTCCTTACTACGAAGTCACCTTCACATATTAACGTGATCGCATAATTACCAGCAAATAGTACACACTGCGTTTCAAACCTATCTCATCAGAAACTCTGCTTTAGTCACAATTGTGTGACAACCCCGAGTACGGTTTACCATAATGTAAAGAGTAGATTGAAAAGTCGGATTTCGTATCGACATCTAAACTTAATTAAGTTAGCTTTAGAAGTATAGACGTCTAGATTGACTATGCTTAGGGAGAGAAAGTCGTGCCAATTAGAATTCCAGATCAATTACCAGCTACCGATGTATTAAGGACAGAAAACATCTTCGTGATGAGTGAAACGCGTGCAGCGAGTCAGGAAATACGTCCTTTAAGAGTGCTGATCCTTAATCTGATGCCAAAAAAAATAGAGACTGAAACTCAGTTTCTGCGTCTACTCTCAAACAGCCCACTACAGGTTAACGTCGAATTACTGCGCATTGATAACCGCCCGAGTAAAAATACGCCAACTGAACATTTAGACACGTTTTATCGCCAATTTGAAATGGTGCGAGATAAAAACTTCGATGGCATGATCATTACTGGGGCTCCATTAGGTTTGGTGCAATTTGAAGATGTCATTTATTGGGATCATCTCAAAACCATCATGGAGTGGGCAAAAGATCATGTGACATCCACTCTTTATGTTTGCTGGGCTGCGCAAGCAGGGTTAAAGCTACTCTACGATCTACCTAAAAAAACGCGTAAAGAAAAACTTTCAGGCGTGTATCATCATCAAATCCATCATCAGTTTCACCCTATCTTACGCGGATTTGATGACACGTTTTTGGCTCCTCACTCGCGTTACGCAGATTTTTCGCCTCACTTTCTAGAAGAGCATACTGACTTAGACATTTTAGCGACATCGGATGTCGCAGGTGTGTACTTGGCCACCACAAAAGACAAACGCAATGTCTTTGTCACAGGACACCCTGAGTATGATTCTCACACCTTACATAATGAATATATCCGAGATTTAAGCGAAGGTATGGAGCCCGCTATTCCTGTCAACTATTACCCAAACAACAACCCAGATAACCCACCAATTGCAAGCTGGAGAAGCCATGGACACCTCCTCTTTTTAAACTGGCTGAACTACTGTGTTTATC
>NZ_WXWS01000468.1:0-5216 GCF_009904715.1 Vibrio sp. V42_P2S4T144
ATTAATGTCATCGTTATTATCAATCAACACAATAAGTAAAATTATCAGTAATTCCAGCCCTAAACGTTTGCGTAATCGCTAACCTTCTCTTAACCTTGATTTGAGGCTTTTATCACGGTTTTTCCATTGATATAGTGCGTCCATACAACAAAAAAAGACCATTCGAGGCATGGAGCTTCCTCATTAATCTCAAGATGAGAAGAATTGGTACCGACAAAATTCGGCAGATTTTAAGAGGGTCAAAAAATGGACATGAATATGGTTGAGATTTTAGGTTATGCAGCTTCAATCATGGTCGCTATTTCGCTAACTATGAAAGATATTGTTAAGCTTCGTATCCTTAACTTTATTGGTTGTGCGCTATTTACCGCTTACGGACTAATGATTGATTCTTGGCCTGTAGTATTAACTAACGGTTTTATTGCTTGCGTTAACATCTACTTCCTAGCAAAAATGCAGCAGGAAAAAAAAAGCCTAGAGCCTGAGAAAGCGCAATAGCATTCAAACAATAAAAGCCCGCAAATCATAAGACTGCGGGCTTTTGCTTTTAACATTCCCTTTCTATCACAGCATCCTTAAACGAGCGCTAACGAACCCAGCTAAGTGCTAATGTTTCTCGACGAGAAAACATGTCCACATGCGATGAAATGATCGCCTTCACCGTATTCAGTTTCTCTTCTGAATCCGCCTCACAGGTTATAGTTAAACTAGATGCACAAAGGTTAAACTCCGCTTTTCCCGTCGGAAATGTCACCAAACCGCTATTTTCATTCCAAGTAGCAGGAACTTTTCGTCCAAAATGCCGACAAAGCGTCACTAAGTATTTGTCAGCGTGTTCGCTATCTATTCGGGTGCTTTCTTTAATCATGAACTTACTCGTTACTTTGAAACGTCCTATGAAGAACCTTGTTAGAATTGATAAGCTGCAGAGAGCTTGAAGTTGCGACCCGGCTCGTAGTCATCAAGCGTGAAGCCACGTGCAGTACCCGAACGAGACGCATGAGAGCTGTACAACTCGTCAAATACATTATCAATACCAAAGGTCACCGACAGTCCATCAATATCAGACGGCACCCATTGAGCGTATAGATTATGTACATCATAACTTGCTTTCTTTGGCTGACCATCAAAGACGTTGTCTTCCTCTAGAACAAACATTGAGTTCCACCCGAAGATCGTTTCTAAAGCGTCTGACTGGTAATCCAAAGTTAGAGCAATGCTATCACCCATATCAATGCTACGCCCATTGCCCCCAGCAACAGGACCACCAGTATTCTTGTTTTTGGTGTCCGACTTAGAGTAAGAAAGTTTGCTGTTAAACTTGTCGTAACCATAAGAAGCACTTGCTTCAAAGCCCTTAATCTCAACATCACCTAAGTTGTAAATCAGGTAAGTTTGAGTCGCGTTTTGGTACTGGTCTGCAATGTAATCATCAATTTCCGTTTGGAATACCGTAATATTCGCCCCAAAGAAATGCTTATCAAAGGTTTTATCAAAGCGAACACCACCCTGCGTGTTCAATCCCGTTTCTGGCTTTAGCCCATCCTCTAAAAATGCAACGTCTTGGTAAGCAATAAAGGTTTCCATTAGCTCTGGACCTTTAAATAGAGAGCGTGCACTCGCAAACAACGTCCAATCTTGAGTCACCGCCCATTCTGCTGCTAGAGCCCAAGTCACATCATCATAATTACTGGTTCCTGTCTCAGCTTTGCGTTTGTAATCATCAAAGCGCATACCTGCAGTAATAAAGAAGGCATCAGAGAAGAAGAACTGATCTTCTACAAACAGTGCGGTTGAAATCGCCGATTCGTCCATAAACTTACGACTACCGTAGTAACTCGAAGACGTTTTATCCATGTAGTCGAAGCCATAAGTGACTCGATTATCAAACTCACCTAACATAACATCTGACTGGAATTTGCCATTCAAACCAAAGTTTTGGTTTTTGGCGGTGTTCTTTGATAAACGATTCGAGGGCCAACGAGGGGCCATCACCGTTTCGTCACGTTTAATTTCTGTCTCGGTATTATAAAGAGTGACGTTTCCTTGGTGTTGTTCGCCTCGCAACTCGTAACTCAAGGTAACGGTATCGCGGTCATAATCCGTAGGGATAAGTAACTTGCTCGACAGGCTATTATTTGCACTACCCGACATATCAGGACGCGGACTGTAATCTCCACTGTCTCGGTACATGTCATAAGAGAGCTCAAAACGATGGATGTCATTTAGTTCATACCCCAGCTTAGCCAGAATGTTGTAAACATCACCTGCAGCACCATAGGTTTTATTGCCATCACCATCTTCAAAATCATCACGCGTAACGTAATGGCCATAGACCATCGCATCAATGTTTTCGGACAAAAGTCCGTACAGTGTCAACGAACCTTGTTGGTTGTCGTTGGATGCATAGCCGCCATAAACACGCGCACCAAACTTTTCATCGTAACGAAGTAAGTCACGAGCGTCTTTCGTTTCAAAGTAGACCGAACCGCCTAACCCGTTTTGAGTCACAGAGTTATTACCTACCTGAATGTCCGCAGATTTGAGAATGTCAGGGTTCAACGTCAAGTTACCAATATGATGGAACATGCTCGCATGCTGAGAAGCACCGTCAAGACGAATGTCCAAATCGGTTTCGCTCAAACCACGAATCGTAATACGTTGATTCACAGAGTGTGTTCCACCAACATCTACACCGGGAATATCGCGCAGTAAATCAGACATATGATCGGCTTGCTTCAGTGACATGTCGTCCGCAAACATCGACTCAGTGTTGCTGGAAACTTTCGTTCCCCATACAACGACCTCTTCAAAATGTGACTCAGTATCTTGAGCTAAAACAGGGGTTGATAGCGCCATTCCCACTGCAAGGCAAAGGCTTGAAAGCTTGATAGGTGAACAAGCAGGGCTTTCCATAACTTCATTCCTAAATATTAATGATAATAATTCTCAGGTATAATAAGCATGAGTTTTATAAATACAAAGGCGATTTGGTTATGCGAAATCGCACAAGTGTTATGAGGAAGTGTCAAATGCAGGAAGTCACAACAAAACGAACTAAAATTGCCAAGATAGCTTTAACCCAAAGACTAGAGGCGACAGAGAAACAATGGATTGTCACGCAAGGCCAACCTTGTCAAACTCAACTGGCCGAAGGTAAGTTCCTATCATATCAGTACAATGATCAAATTTTTGTTCATGGCGGGCGTTGTCTAGAACTTATTGATTCGAATATTGTTTCTACTGCACACGCCTCACTGCTGGTCACTATTCTTTTAGAAGGTAGACTCTCGTTTGGCTACGACGATTTGCAATTTGATTTAGACGCGAGCGACGGCCCTAAGGGTGTAGTGGTGAACTTACTCAAACCTGCAAATTTTCGTCGTTCACTGCTCAAAGATAACCTCATTAATAAGATCAACATATTGGTTAAGCCCCAATGGCTAGAGGCCCGCCTTGAGCAAAATTGTAGTCATCGAGCCTTTTTTAACTCTCATCAGGCGTTTCAACAGTTGGAGCCTAACCAGACGCTATGCGAGTTGGCCGAAACGTTAACAAATAGAGAAACACCGCAAGAGTTCCAAGAAAAGCTAGAGGTCGAAAGCTTGATCTATCAAATATTACATCAAGCCACCAAGCAAATTCCTAAGAATTTCAGTGCTAAAAACAGCAGTATTGAACGACACATTGATGGTCGAATTGAGGATATTGTCAGCTATATTGAAACTCACCTTGATCAAGAACTACGCTTGGAAAAGTTGGCGAGCCAATTCTCAATGAGTGTTTCAAACCTGCAGCGTCGATTTAAACAATCACTTAATATGACCATAAACGGCTACATTCGTTTTCGACGTCTTGAGATTGCTAGGCAACATTTGGAACGTGGCCTAGTGACGATAACAGAAGCCGCCTATGAAGCCGGATACCACCACCCTTCTAACTTCACTTATGCCTTTAAAAAGGCATTTGGTGTGCCACCACATGAAGTGATTAAAGAGTAAGGGGACTCTAGGTAACTGACTGTTATTTAGGAGTGTCTTATCCACAACATCGGTATATACTCGCCTTAAACGTTATGGAGGTTAAACATGAATATTGGTGCCGTCGCGAAGCTCACTGGGCTTTCATCTAAGTCGATTCGATTATATGAAGACAAAGGGATCATATCTCCACCAGCGCGTAGCGACTCTGGCTATCGCGAATATTCAGATAATCATATTCAAGAGCTTAACTTGGTATCACGCGCAAAAAGCGCAGGCTTTTCGTTGCAAGAATGCAAAGAGTTCGTACAACTTGCTCATAACCCCAATCGCAAAAGTAGCGAAGTAAAAGCAAGAACCATGGACAAACTGAGAGAGGTTGAAGAAAAAATTGCACACCTCATGGAGATCAAAACGCAACTTGAAGGTTGGGTTTCTTCTTGTCCTGGAGATGCAGAGAGCCGATGCCCAATCATAGACGAGCTCACCAAGTAAGCCCGCCTATCTATTGATCTCGTTAAAAACGAACTAGCTCGCTTAATGATAAGTACACATGCGCTTACCGTTTAACTCTATGATGTTAAATGGCGTTTCATAGATGTCCTCTAGCGTAGACGCTTGAATAACATCTTCAACCGCACCACTCGCCACAACTTTACCTTTCTTAAGCGCCAATATGACATCTGAGTAACACGCCGCGAAATTAATATCATGAATCACGACCACCATAGCTTTATTCATGTCATGGGCTAACTGCTGCACAACTTTCATGATCTGAAGAGAGTGTTTGATATCTAAGTTATTAAGAGGTTCATCAAGAAAGACATAATCTGTATCTTGTGCAATCACCATAGCAATAAATGCAAGCTGTCGCTGACCACCACTTAATTCATCCAAGTATTTGTCTTGAATATCTTGCAAATCTAAGTAGTCGATCGCTTTTTCTATGACCTCATGATCTTCTTTAGTCAGATTTCCTTTAGAGTATGGGAAACGACCAAAAGAGACTAACTCTTTTACGGTAAACCGCATTGTAATCGAGTTAGCTTGGCGAAGTACTGCCAGTTTTTTCGCTAGCTCTTTTGTGTCCCATTCCGCGATTTCCTTGCAATCAATGATAACACTACCGCCATCTCGCTCCGTTAAGCGCGAGGCCATAGATAACAGCGTGCTCTTTCCCGCGCCATTTGGACCGATAATCGATGTTACCTTGCCCTTTTCAAACTGAGTATTGGC
>NZ_WXWS01000074.1:0-5204 GCF_009904715.1 Vibrio sp. V42_P2S4T144
TTGATATATTGAAAGCGGCCCAAGTGGTCGCTTTTTTTAGTTTACTCGTAAACATATATCTAATTAACTTCAGCTCGGCTATTCGTTACTTCGAGGTTACTTAAATATATGAACCAAGCCGTTTACCATGAATAGGATGTTATGAAAGAGAATAATAAACAGGGTGTACTCCTAGTTAACCTGGGAACTCCTGACGCACCAACCGCTCCTGCCGTAAAGCGCTTTTTAAGTCAGTTTCTTCATGATCACCGAGTGGTAGACATGACTCGATGGCTTTGGTGTCCACTATTGCACGGCGTTATCCTTCCTATCCGAGCTCCTAAAGTTGCCAAACTCTATCAATCAGTATGGATGGAAGAGGGCTCGCCGTTGATGGTGTACTCTAAACGCCAAACGGAAAAGTTAGCACAAAAGCTTGATATACCTGTAGAGCTTGGTATGACGTATGGTAACCCAAGTTTGCAATCAGGCTTTGAAGCCCTATTGGCGCAAGGCGTTGATGAAGTCATTGTTTTACCTTTGTATCCGCAATACTCGGGCACAACAACGGCAGCGGTTTCTGACGGAATCACTAAAGCATTTAAAAACCTGCCGGTGATGCCAGGCTTTAGCTTTATTCGTGATTATTACAATCACCCGAAATATATTGAAGCGTTAGCGCATTCAGTTCGTGAACATTGGCAAAAGAATGGTCAGGGAGATTATCTGCTGTGTTCTTATCATGGTATTCCAAAACGCTATGCTGACAATGGTGATGTTTACCCACAGCATTGTGAAGAGACGACTCGCTTGCTTGGGGAAGCGTTAGGTTTAAGCGAACAACAAATTGGCATGACGTATCAGTCCCGATTTGGGAGAGAAGAGTGGCTTCAACCTTATACCGATAAGACCCTAGAGGCACTTCCTGCAAAGGGTGTGAAAAATATTAATGTTGTGACCCCTGCATTTTCGTCAGATTGTTTAGAGACGTTGGAAGAGATCTCGGAAGAGTGTAAAGAGATTTTCCTTGAAGCTGGTGGCGAAAACTTTACCTACATCCCTTGTTTGAACGATAGTGAACTTCATATCGAGATGATGGTTGAGTTAGTTCAATCTAAACTTTAGATACAAAAAAGGGTCGCAATAGCGACCCTTTCTACGTTTAGTTGAGCGATCAAGCAACTTGTACTTGCTGCTCTTCTACTTGCTCTGCCGTGCTGTGCGTATTTTCAGCGCCATGCATCCAGCGAACGAGTGTATTAGAGAATAGGAGCAAAATTACGCCACTTACGGTTGCGCTGACCGCAATACCACTAAAGATAGCCATAGCGCCTAACTCGCCTACGTGAGAGCCCACATAGCCCGCAACATAGTTAGCAATCGCATTACAGCCAAACCATGCACCCATCATAAGTGAAGCTAAGCGAAGCGGTGCTAATTTAGTCACCAATGAAAGACCAATTGGTGATAAACACAGCTCGCCTAATGTGTGGAAGAAGAAAGCGCCGACCAACCATAACATCGATGTTTTTACTGTTGTATCTCCACCTTGTTCTAGCACTGCGCCAACCATACAAAGGAAACCAATCGCCAAGAAAAATAGTGCCATCGCAAATTTCACTGGCGAAGTAGGTTCACGTTTACCCAATTTTACCCAAAGGACAGCCAGAACTGGCGCTAGAGTAATAATGAAAAATGGGTTTAGTGATTGGAACCACGCAGCAGGAACTTCGAAACCACCAATCATGCGATCAGTATATTGTTGAGTGTAGATGTTCATCAGACCACCAGCTTGTTCAAAGCCTGCCCAGAAGACAATAGTGAATAAGCTCATGACCAGAATTACTTTTAGTCGATTCACTTCTTCTTTGGTGAGTGGCTGCTTCGTGGTGGCGTTTTTGTTGTTTAGATCTCGTTTCGCCGCTGGTTCGCGACCAATATCACCAAGCCATGATTGAGCCAGTACCATTTGCATCACTAGGCTAACCAGCATACCCACACCAGCGGCAACAAAGCCTGCTTTCCAACCGTAAGAGGTTGTCACAGAGCCAGAAACGACGCCGGCAAGTAATGCACCTAAGTTGATACCCATATAAAAGATAGTGAATGCACCGTCACGACGGTTGTCACCTTCTTGATAAAGGTCGCCAACCATGGTTGAGATATTTGGCTTAAAGAGACCGTTACCAGTGATAAGTAAACCAAGGCCTAAATAGAAACTGTGTAGCGAACCAATACCTAAAGCATCAGCAGGAAGTGCAAGAGTAAACTGGCCGATGGCCATTAACGCGCCACCAAGCAAAATTGAGCGACGTTGACCTAAATAGTTATCTGCTAGGTATCCACCGATAAGAGGCGTGATATACACAAGCCCTGTGTATATGCCGTATAGGTCTAATGCGTCTTTGGTTGACCAGCCAAGGCCGCCATTCATTGTTGTATCAGTAAGGTAAAGCACGAGAATGGCACGCATTGCGTAGTAAGAAAAGCGTTCCCACAGTTCTGTACCGAACAATAAGAACAGGCCACGTGGATGACCAAAATATTGATGTTGGTTTGACATAAGCTCTTCTAATAATAGTTATTACATTTTTTAACGACTTCTACGTATACAATGCAATTCAACGAGTGACAAATGATAAAATTTTGCCATTCAACTATTTTTGTTTGTTAAGTGGCTGTTTTTGGTTGGATTTGCGGAGTATATGATGGTGTATTGGTTGTGTTACAAACTTAATTTCCATTTTTGCCTATGGACTTCTTTGTCGTAAGTTGCTGAAAAATTTCGTTAATGCGAGCGATGTATAATCATACTTTTATAGATAAACTGAATATCAATGACTCAACTTTGGCTTAATGCTAGGATAAAAACAAAATAGAATTGGCTAGTAAAAAGATGAAACGTTGGTATCTACTTTATTGTAAACGTGGGGAGCAGGTTAGGGCGAAACAACACCTTGAAAACCAAGGTGTAGAGTGCTTTTATCCAACTGTAGAAGTTGAGAAGATTTTGCGCGGTAAAAGACAAAAAGTCGAGGAACCACTGTTTCCTTGTTACGTATTCGCTTACTTTGATTATGAGCAAGGGCCAAACTTCACCTCAGTCCGCTCTACTCGAGGTGTTGTTGACTTTGTGCGTTTTGGTGCTCAACCGAAAGAAGTTCAAGGTGACTTGGTCTTCGAATTGATGCAGCTAGAAAAGTGTTGTAATGACAATACCGTTTCTGAATGCATGCCAAAACCAGGCGATCAAATTAGAGTTAAAAGCGGTCAATTTGCGGGCATAGATGCCATCTTCCAAGAACAAGATGGTGAGAAACGCTCAATTATGCTAGTTCAGATGATCACCAAGCGTGTGCCTGTCAGCATAGACAATAGTGATTTAGATTTAAAATAGCCTAATTCCATCAAACATAAAAAGAGGTGCAAAAGCACCTCTTTTTGATCGTATCTAATTTTTTGTCTGTTTTAAAAGGGTTGGACGAACCAACCCTTATCTTTATCGTAGAGAATTAGTATGAATCGTTGTGAACGGTCTGTACTGCACGACCTGATGGGTCAACACAGTTTTGGAACGATTCATCCCATTCAATCGCCTTCGCTGAAGAACACGCTACTGAAGGGCCTCCTGGTACACACTCTGCTGCTGATGGAAGTGGGAATAACTCTTCAAAGATTTCACGGTACACGTAGCCTTCTTTTGTCGTTGGCGTGTTGTATGGGAATCGATATTGAGCTGTTTCCATCTGCTGGTCTGTCACTTTCTGTTCCGCTACTTCTTTCAGCGTATCGATCCAGCTGTAGCCAACGCCATCAGAGAATTGCTCTTTTTGACGCCATGCGATCGATTCTGGCAGGTAGTGCTCGAAGCACTCACGAAGGATGTGTTTCTCCATTTTACCGTTGCCACACATCTTGTCTGCTGGGTTCAAGCGCATTGCTACATCTATGAACTCTTTATCTAGGAAAGGTACGCGTCCTTCAACTCCCCATGCTGCCAGCGACTTGTTAGCACGAGCACAGTCGAACATGTTCAGAGCAAGCAGTTTACGCACTGTCTCCTCGTGGAACTCTTTCGCGTTTGGCGCCTTGTGGAAGTAAAGGTAGCCACCAAAGATTTCGTCAGCGCCCTCACCAGACAATACCATCTTGATACCCATCGCTTTGATCTTACGACCCATTAAGAACATAGGTGTTGATGCGCGGATAGTCGTCACGTCATACGTTTCAATGTGGTAAATCACGTCACGAATCGCGTCCAAACCTTCTTGAATCGTGTACGTCATTTCGTGGTGAACGGTACCAATTTGGTCGGCAACTTCGCGAGCTGCTTTCAGGTCAGGCGCGCCTTCTAGGCCAACAGCAAAAGAGTGCAGTTGAGGCCACCAAGCTTCAGACTTTTCATCATCTTCAATACGCATCGCTGCAAAGCGTTTTGCTACCGCAGATGTAATAGAAGAATCTAGACCACCTGAAAGAAGCACACCGTAAGGCACGTCAGTCATTAGTTGGCGTTTAACAGCCGCTTCTAGCGCTTCCGTCAATTCTTCTTTGCTAGTGCTGTTACCTTGTACTGCTGCGTACTCGTTCCAGTCACGAACATAGTAACGTGTTGGCTCAGTATCTTTAGAGCTGTAGTAGCTACCAGGAGGGAATTCACTTACTGTTTTACATACTGGAACAAGAGCCTTCATCTCTGATGCCACATAGTAGTTACCATGCTCATCGTGACCTTGATAAAGAGGGATAATACCAATATGGTCACGTCCGACTAAATACTCATCTTTTTCTTCGTCGTAGAGCACAAAAGCGAAAATACCGTTTAGTTCTTCAAGGAGATCTGCACCCATATCTTGGTAAAGTGCAAGAATGACTTCACAGTCTGAATCGGTTTGAAATTCGTACTTTCCTTCGTAACGAGCACGAATTTCTTTATGGTTGTAGATTTCACCATTGACGGCAAGGATGAGCTTCTTATCAGGGCTGTATAGCGGCTGTGCACCACTATTTAGACCAACAATCGCCAAGCGCTCGTGTGCTAAAATAGCACGCTCTGAAGAGTAAATCCCAGACCAGTCTGGGCCACGGTGACGAAGTTTTTTCGACATCTCTAATGCGATAGGGCGCAATGCGGCTGCATCGCTTTTAATGTCTAAAATGCCAAATACTGAACACATACTACATCCTTACTAAACTAAACAATTTCTAATCGGTATGGTTTAAAT
>NZ_WXWS01000602.1:0-5180 GCF_009904715.1 Vibrio sp. V42_P2S4T144
ATCCTTAACTGTTCATATTCACACTTAATGAGACACAATAACCCTCTGTTTGTTAAGTGATTGTGTGTTTTTTAACGCATTGGTATTGAACAAAAAGCGACCTAAGCCGCTCTTGTGCATTTTGATAAGTTTACTTATCAGTCGTTTTAGATTTCTTCGTGCTTATGGACTAGGCCGAAGTCAGCTAAAATGGCATACGCAGCAGGGATCATAAACAACACCAGCAGAGTGGATGCGAAAATACCAAACACGATAGAGATAACCAGTGGTTGGATAACCTGTGCTTGCAAACTGGTTTCAGTCAGTAACGGAAGCAAACCTGCTGCAGTGGTCATTGATGTCAGGAATACTGCTCTAAAGCGTTCCCGACTGGCTTTGACTACTGAGTCGTGCACATTATCCCCTTCATCGACATGATGGCGTATGTACTGAACTAACAGAATCGAGTCATTCACCACAATCCCCGCTAGTGAGACAAAGCCCATCATACTCGGCATACTTAATGAGTGACCGAGTAGGATGTGTCCCCATACCACGCCAATAAAGGCGAGTGGAATCGCAAGCATGACGACGAATGGTTCCAAATAACTGCGGAATTGGTAACTCAGAATCGCAAACACGCCAAATAAACCAAGCAAGAAGCCTTTACCCATTGATGCGCCAGTTTCAGCGGTATCTTTGGCTTCGCCTTCAAAATCAAAGCGAAGACCAGGATACTTTTGCATAAGCTTTGGCGCCTCATCCTGTTGGAACTGACGAATAATGGCGGTTGAGTTGGCTTTCGTATTGTTGATATCGCCGAATACGCTCACAGTCCTCAAGCCATCAATGCGCTGGATTCTTACGTAATTACGTTGGAAATCCAAAGTCGCAATGGTTGCGAGGGGGATTTGACTGCCATCGGACAAGATAATCGGAAAGTTTGCCAATTGCTGTAAGTCACCGGCTTGTGCTTTATCGAGGCGAACTTCGATTGAAATGTTTTCTACCCCAACTTGGATCTCGTCTGCGGTTTGGCCAAAGAAAGCTGCACGCAATTGATTGGCGATGAGTTGGCCGTTAATCCCGTAAGCTTCTGCGCCCGGACGCAGTTTTACCAAGACTTCTTCTTTACCCATACGCATGCCATCCAACACGCCATGGACACCGTCAAACTCATTTAAGTATTGTTGAATGTCGATAGAGGCGGCTTTGAGCGCATCCAGTTCATCATGCTTCGCTCGAATTTCAATCGCTCGTCCACCCGGCCCCATGGTCGGTTGTTTAAATACCAGCGAGATAGGATCGGCAAGTTCACCAATGTCTTCACGCCATGCGTCGATAAATTCATCGATGAGTGTGTTACGACTCTCGGCGCCCAGCAAATCCAGACGTACCGTGGCAATGTGAGGGCCAGATTCATTCGCGTCGGCGTTAGCGTTGAATTGACTGGTAATGTGTAGAACCAATGGATTGCCGTCTTCCACTTTCTCTGTCCATTCTTTATCTAGCTTTTGAGCGGAAGCGACGATCTTATCGACGACAGCTTCCGTTTGAGACAGAGAAGAACCCGGAGGAAGAATAATACGCGCTTCTGCAATGTCGCCATCCAATTCAGGGAAGGGTTGGAACTTGAGTAAACCACCTACTAACGTGGCCGCGGAGATAAGAAGCAAGGCAACCACGCCACCCATAAAGGCATAGCGATACTCGACCACTTTATCTACTGCGTTGACCAAGGTGGTGTTGCGGAAGTTTTCAAAAGAAGCGAGCAGCTTTTGTTTGAACTTCGGTGTTTTTCGCTCTTGCTTTTGTTTATGTAGCGAATGAGAAAGGTGGTTAGGTAGGATCAAGAAGGCTTCCACCAAACTCAAACTCAAAACGAGGATCAGAACTTGAGGAACTGCTTTAAGTACCGCACCCATTTCACCTTGCAGGAATAACAAGCTACCAAAAATACACACCGTAGTTAGGAAGGAAGAAATTACCCCTGGCAGTACCTTTTTCACTCCTTTGATAACGGCATCATCGATCTCTTCTCCTCGGTCGAGGTGAGCGGCAATCGATTCGGCAATAACGATGGCATCATCCATCATGATACCGATGGCCATGAGTAACCCGACCAAAGACATGATGTTGATGGACAGGCCAAGTTGCGCCATCAAAAATAACCCACCTAAGAAGGCAACGGGTAAACCAGCTGCGACCCAAAAGGAATAGCGAAAACTAAAGAACAACCACATGGTGGCGAAGACCAGAATGATACCTTGCCAACCGTTTTTGACCATCATGGTCAGGCGATCCCAAAGCACGGATGAAAGGTCATTGGTCATTTGTAGCATCACACCGTCTGGCGCGATAGCTTGTTGTTCTTCGACAAATTGAGCAACCCGTTCCTTGATACGCAGTGCGTCATCTTCTTTGTTTTTGCTGACTTTTAGTAGGGCAGAAGGGTGACCATCGAAGAGGACTTTCTGTTCGTCCAATTCAAACCGGTCGGTAATCGTCGCAATATCTCTTAGACGGATGATTGAGCCATTTGTACCAGAGCCCACGACGATAGTCTCAAGCTCTTCCGGCGTCACGCGTCGTTCGTCAAAGCGGATCAGAAAGTTCTTATCTGGCGTTTCGACATTACCACTTGGCAACTTGACGTTTTGACGACCAATCTGGTCCGCAATATCACCAACACTCAAACCAAGTTGTCGGATAGCTTGAGTGTCTAACTCTACTCGGTATTGGTGGTCAGAGAAGCCAGCAACTTCAACCAAAGAGACATCGTAATCGATTTTTAACGTGCGTTTAAGCTGTTCGGCATACGCTTTTAGCTCTGGCCATGTGGTATCTGCGGTGATCGCGACATCCACAACTGGCTCGTTCCAATCGAGCTCTTGGACCACAGGAGATTCAATCTCTTGTGGGAAGTCGTTTATCGAGTTGATCTGGGTTTGAACATCAACCAACATGCGCCCAATGTCGGCTTCTTCATTCAGTTTTAAGATAAGACGCGCAGAACCCTCAATCGCTTCACACTGAGTTTCTTTAATGTTGGCAAGGCCATCGACAGCATCTTCCATTCGGATACAGATGCTCTCTTCTACCTCTTGAGGGGAAGCGCCGGGGTAAACCACACCAGCTAGGATGTAGGGCGGATCAAACTCAGGAAAAGTTTCACGCTTAATCGTGGAAAGTGAAGAAATCCCCAATATCAGCAGCGTTAGCATCAGCAAGTTGGCTGCTGTTGGATGCTTGGCGAAGAATCGGATCATGAATCAGACTCCTCAATAGCCGTTTCTGACTGTTCAGGTGACTCTTTCAATAGCATGCCGTTAATCGCAGGCAGCAAATCGTTGATGATCAGCTTCTGACCTTGCTCTAGTTCACCATCGATCACCACTTGGTTATTGCGACGATATAACACTTCAACCGTGACGACTTGCAGACGATTGTCATCGCCCATCAGGTAAATCTTATTGCCATGAAGCGCACGCTCTGGGATGACCCAACTCGGGTTCTCTTGTCCCTCAATCAAGGCACGCACAAACATGCCGTTCACCAATGGAGGCGCAGACGTTGGGTTTAATGCACGGTAGTCTTGTTCAATTTCCAGAATCACACCGGCAGTCGCTTGGCTTGGATCAACCGTTTCACTGATGCGTGCAACTTTCGCAGGCCAGCTTGCAGAGAGGTTACCGCTGCTGAGTTCAATGTTGGCATGAATCGCATTCATATCAGGTTGTGGAATACCAGATTCATCGCGGACAAACTCACCGATGCTCGCCGCCAAAGTTTGCATGTCATGAATGGATAGTTGAGCTTCCACTTCCATGACATCAATACCATGTCCTGTCACCATGGTTTGTTGGAGGTTAACCACTTGCTTTTTCTCAATTTCTACGTCAGCAATACGCAAATCGTAAGGAAGCGTGATGATGGTTTTATCAAGCGAGCGTTCGGCCTCATCCACTTTTGATGCATTAACTTTAACTAGGGCTTCCGCGACTCGTTTCTCATCCGGCATCAAACCAATTTGATTTTCAATATCCAGTACTAACTTACGTTGAGAGAGCGCGCTTTGCTCTTGCTGATCTACATCCGATTGAGACGTTAGGCCTTTTTTACGTAGGTTTTGTTTACGGTCTAACTCTTTGTTGGCGATAACCAGACGGTTGGCTTCTATCTTGAGTGTGCTTTTGAGATTCGCTTCTTCTTGGTTCAGCTTAGCCAGAGAGGTTTGAGCAGATTTGAGATCGGCTTGAGCTTGAACCAGTTTCAGTTCGTAATCGAGTGGGTCGATTCGCAAGATTTCTGTCCCTGCTTGCAACACTTGTCCTTTTTCCAGCTGCGGATGGCGGTAGACCACTTTCCCCGTCACTTCGGCTATCGCTTTCCATTCCACTTTTGGGGCGATCTTGCCAAACCCTATGGCTACTGGAGCAATGGCTTTGAGCTCAAGTGGAATCGTCTCGACCAACCGTGCACGATCTCCAGCGGGTTTTACGGGCAAATCTGGTTTGAGGCTAATCGCCAAAAACAGAATGACGACCCCCACCGCAAGAGCAGGAAAGAACAGCAGCTTTTTATTTATCTTCATATTGGTCGCCCGAGTCTAAAAATCCATGTTTCATCAGTTGTATGTTGTGTTCGAATAATCGGTTCAAGAAGGCTTCAGAAAGTTCAATGCCATGAATGGCGAGCAGTGCTGGTGGTGCCATAAAAGGAAATACCATCAAGCTGATGTAAGAGACGCGACAAAGTTGAGGGTCGGCGTCTTTTCGTAAAACGCCACTGTCGATCAACTTATCAAAGATCACGCCTTGCATTGGCTTACTGATATCTGCGAAGACTTTTTCGAGCAGTTTGCGTTGGGTTTCCGATGGGGGCATATTCATAACTTGGGCAACTAAGCGTGGGAACTGTGGTACCTTGATCATTTCGCGGTAGTAGGTGCGCATTAGATCGAGAAAGTTTTGCTCGTTACTGTTGGATACCAACGTCTGCATCTGCTTTTGCATCGGTGACAGTGTTTCGCGCAACATGGTCTCGAACAAGCCTTCTTTGTTGCCAAAGTAGTAACGAATCATCGCCACGTTCACGCCTGCTTTCTGCGCGACTAGGCGAGTAGAGACCTTGTCATAAGCCATAATGGTGAAGAGTTCGCGCGCGTGGAAAATCAGTTTTTCCCTTGCGTCGATATTATC
>NZ_WXWS01000214.1:0-5173 GCF_009904715.1 Vibrio sp. V42_P2S4T144
AATGCGCGCCCTTGCTGGTACAGAACTGTGATGACGTTTTGAAAATCGGAAACTATCAACTTAAGAACAATCTAATCGTAGCCCCTATGGCTGGTGTAACGGATAGACCGTTTCGCGAGTTGTGTCTTCGCTATGGTGCGGGAATGGCCGTCAGTGAAATGATGTCTGCTAACCCAAAACTATGGGGAACGTCAAAGTCGAAACAGCGCATGGTACACGAGGGCGAATCGGGCATTCGCTCTGTACAGATTGCGGGTTCCGATCCACAGCTTATGGCGGACGCAGCTCAATTCAGTGTTGAGAACGGTGCACAAATCATCGACATCAACATGGGCTGCCCGGCAAAAAAAGTGAATAAGAAGCTAGCGGGCTCTGCTCTGCTTCAATACCCAAACATTATCGAAGAGATTTTGAAAGCGGTCGTGAATGCAGTGGACGTTCCTGTAACGTTAAAGACTCGAACTGGCTGGGATACAGACAACAAGAACTGTGTCCAGATCGCTAAATTAGCCGAAAACTGCGGCATACAAGCTCTTGCTCTGCATGGCAGAACGAAAGCATGTATGTACAAAGGTGAGGCCGAATATGACAGCATTAAAGCGGTAAAAGAGGCGATTTCAATTCCGGTTATCGCGAACGGTGATATCGATAGCCCGGAGAAAGCCAAATTTGTACTGGAGTACACCGGTGCGGACGCTTTAATGATTGGACGCCCTGCCCAGGGTCGTCCTTGGATTTTCCAGGAAATCCATCACTATTTGGAAAACGGCACCACAATGGAGGAACTTCCAACTGAGGAAGTGAAAACCATTATGCTTGGTCATGTAAATGCTCTGCATGAGTTTTATGGGGAGTTCTTAGGTCCACGTATCGCGCGCAAGCACGTTGGGTGGTACCTGAAAGAGCATGAACAGGCAAGTGAGTTTCGCCGTACCTTCAACGCTATCGACGCAGCTCCGCTGCAAATTGAGGCGTTAGAAGGTTATTTTGATAACGTTGCATCATAATTAAGAGAAGAGCTAGACCGAATATGTTCGAACAAAATCTGACTTCAGAAGCATTAACAGTAACTACAGTAACGTCACAAGACCAGATTACTCAGAAGCCTTTACGTGACTCTGTTAAAGCGTCTCTTAAAAACTACCTTGCTCAACTAAACGGCCAGGAAGTAACAGAACTATACGAATTAGTTCTAGCTGAAGTTGAACAGCCACTATTAGATACTATCATGCAGTACACTCGCGGTAACCAAACTCGCGCAGCAACTATGATGGGTATCAACCGCGGTACTCTTCGCAAGAAACTTAAGAAATACGGCATGAACTAAGACCGTTTTTCAAAAAGTATTTGGAACAAGCCGTTACCTTTTTAGGTAACGGCTTTTCTTTATCTACTAAAACACTACGAATAACGCTCACTTTGTGCAGTATTACCAACTGGCTTTAAGATAACCACCGCTGAGCCAAACAATAGCGAAACCACGAAAGCGACCCATTCATTGCCTACAGAATACGCGAAGCCCGCCAAGGCAGACCAAGTCGCGACACCAAAGTGCATCATACTCATTCCAGAAGACATTAACACACCTCGATATTCATCAGATAAGCTTGCGATATGTGCTTGTAATGCCGGAGAACCAACCCCTCCAGCGAGAGACCAGAGCGCTAGAGCTGGAAGATAAGCGGTCACCATACTCATCTCATTTGAGAACACCCATGCACTACAAGGTATGCACACCATTAAGGCCACTCGCATAACGGCTCGAGAGCTACCAAGCCAGCGAGAAGCTCTCGCCACGCACATATTTCCAACCACACTCACGATCCCTAGAGCTGCATAAATAGCGCCCACCCAACCGAGCGCCAAATCGCTGGTATCTCGAATATGAAGGCCTATCAGGTTAAATACACCAATACCTCCCCCTAAACCTAAACACATCGCTAGAATCGCCCTCAACGCGCCAGGAACATGAATGACGTCTGTGATAGGTGGCAGAGTATCTGACTTCTTGGACTCATTATGCTTGTTGTTCATGAACACTACGCTCATAGCACCAACAAGAAGAGCCGCAACGCCCAAAATAATAAAAGCGGCACGCCATGATAAAAGCTGGGTCAACAATGCTCCGATCGCCGGGCTAGTTATCATACCTAGCGTTAATCCCGCCTGAACCATCACAATTTGACGCATCGCTCTATTACCCTTCGCGTCTCCCGCTAACGCGAATGCAATTGGCAACATGCCTGCACTTGCAATACCAGTGATCACACGAGTTGCAATAGCAAGTTCAAAATCATGAACTATGCCCGTCGTAATAGACGCAACCCCAAATACAAAGCAAGCAGGCACCATGATACGAATACGCCCAACTCGGTCTGATAAACGGCCCAAGTAAGGAGCGCAAATTGCTATGGCTAAACTATATGCCGTAATAAATAAGGTCACCTGACTCGGTTGAACACTTAAATCATTTCCGATGGGTTCAAGAATAGATCCAAGCATCAACTCATCAGCACCAACAAGAAAAGCAACTAGAAATAGGATCATGGACTGCATCATAGCTCCACCTCCTGTTCTGTTTCCGATTCAGCACAAGTGAGCAACGAAATATCTAAAACTCTATCAGGCCAAGATTGCAAAAATGCCTTCTCATGAGATACCACAATCACGCTACCGGAAAAGCGCTGGAGAGCCTCTTTAAGCGCATTTTTGCTGCTGCTATCCAAATGTGTTGTTGGTTCGTCCAACAGCAAAACATTGCATTTCTGAACCGATAAACAACACAGTTTCACCCGAGTTTGCTCACCACCGCTCAATGTATCTAAGTGGCGCTGCGTCTTATCCCCCGTGATCCCAAAGCGAGCTAATAGCTTGCGTGACTCTTTGCTTGAGATTGTTGGCGCACAAGAGCACAGCTCCTGTTCAGGCGTGTTCTGAGGATGGCGCCAAGACAAATCTTGAGAAAAATAACCAATCATTGCACCTTTTGCCAATACCACCTCACCAGAGAGTGGCTCGATCTTCCCCATCAGGGTTTTAAGTAAGGTCGACTTACCCACGCCGTTAAAGCCAGCAACAACCAACTTTTCCCCGCGCGCTAACGTGATATCAAGCGCAGGAAGCAGAGGCTGCTGATAACCTATCATCAACGCTTTTGCGTCAATCACATACTGTTGCCCAATGGGCTGGTAAGCAAAGTCAAACATCGATACTTTCTCTACATTATTCAGTTGAATACGTTCGATTTTATCCAGTTTTTTCTTACGCCCTTTAGCAAGACTCGCGTTAACTCCAGCGCCATTTTTGGCAATAAATTGCTCTAACTTTCGAATTTCATTTTGCTGAGCCTTATATTGCTTTTCTATCAAAGCACCATCGTGATGCTTTTGCTGCATTGCTTTGACATAAGTGCCGCTGTATTTTCGAACCGTTTGATAATCAATATCACAAATACTGGTCGCTACTTGATTAAGGAAATCAACATCATGAGAAACCAGTAAAACTGTGCCAATGTAATCATTGAGAAACGTGACTAGCCATTCAATGTGAGGAGCATCAAGATAGTTTGTCGGCTCATCAAGAATTAACACATCGGGGTTGCGAAGTAACAACCTGCCTAAAAGGACTTTGTGTCTTTGACCGCCACTTAGCGAGACAAGCGGTGTATCTAAGCCAAATTGATAAATACCAAGACCTACAGCAACTCGTTCAATTTTGGTATTAATTGCATAGAAGTCTTCATCTTCTAAATATGCCTGTAGCCGAGCGACTTGGCTTAAAAGAGATGTAGAGTGAGACTCGGTCATCGCCTGATACAAAGTCCAAAGCTTCTGCTCGGCAGCGTATAAGTTCTCAAAAGCACTCTTTAAGCATTCATAAACCGTCAGCGCATTATCCATCTTAAAATGTTGCTCTAAATACCCCACCTCAAGGTTTGGTAACCAGTCAATGCAGCCCTTATCTGCAGATAATTCACCAATAAGCAGTTTTAATAAGGTGCTTTTTCCAACGCCATTCGCTCCAGTGATACCTATTTTCTCTCCCACGTTAATTCGAAATGTCGCGTTGTTATATAAACTCTTATCAGCGATCTGATAAGACAAATTTTTAACTTGTAAAATACTCATGCTTTTAACCAAATAAAAAGGGCCGGTGATCAATACCGGCCCTTATTTCAATACTGGATAATGCTTTGTAGCTGCTTAACAGATACAAAAAGGCCGATGATGAAATATCACCGGCCATCTCTTCTCTTTTATCAGGTGTACAGACGCCTGCGTATAACTTCAGCGAAGTTACTCACGCATAAAACACCTGATGAAGATTAATTTAAGACTCCGGGCAACACTTCATCGCGTTTTTTGCACGGAGTTCAGCCTTCTTACAAAGCTTTTAAACAAGAGATATAACATGATTTACTGTCGAAAAAATATTCGATGTGAAGCGTACACCTTTAGAATAAAAAGTACCAGATAATTATTAAAACTATCGTGACTTACACGAAGGTCCACAGAAAGAAGACTTTTCCTCAGTCAATGTGCCAGGTGAACTGCTTACTCAGCAAACACAGCTATGAAAGCACCTATACCGCTCACGTTATACGTACGTAGTGGTGACTTTGAAGGTTGGAGAGGGTTAGAGGGAAGAAGTAGCGAATATACTTTAAGACACTGGCTTAAATAGGTCGACAAAACAAAATCCATGTTTGGAAAGTTTTAAATGCGCTGAGTTTATATTAATAAGCGCCTATGGCTAAATCAAAACATCTAAAGCAGAGAAATCTCCCCCGAAAATAACATAACCTAGTGAATAAATTTTCCAGGTAATAATAAAGGAAGCTTTGGTAAGTAAGCACAAGGGCTGAGAACTAGCGCTCGATACTAGGACCCGGTTCAGTAGAAACCACACAAAACTGAGTTCCACTTCACTCATAACAGGGCTTAGAAAGCATCGCCAGAGGGAAGCCGGCCTCTCGATGCAAGGTTTCAATACGAAAGTGGGTTTAAGGTAAGTCGGGGAACCAAAACGAAAAAAGCCCCAGTCTTTCGACTGGGGCTTAATATAAGTGGCGGAGTGGACGGGACTCGAACCCGCGACCCCCGGCGTGACAGGCCGGTATTCTAACCAACTGAACTACCACTCCGCAGTGGTATCACTCGCTTTAATAAGCAAG
>NZ_WXWS01000529.1:0-5171 GCF_009904715.1 Vibrio sp. V42_P2S4T144
AAAATCAACAGCGCAAAAGATGACGCTGCGGGTCTACAAATCTCGAACCGTTTGAACGTACAAAGCCGTGGTTTGGATGTAGCGGTTCGCAACGCGAACGACGGTATCTCGATTGCACAAACTGCTGAAGGTGCAATGAATGAGACCACTAACATTCTTCAACGTATGCGAGACTTGTCTCTGCAATCAGCAAACGGTTCAAACTCGAAAGCAGAGCGTGTTGCGATTCAAGAAGAAGTGACCGCACTCAACGACGAACTAAATCGTATCGCAGAAACAACCTCTTTCGGTGGTAACAAGCTACTAAACGGCACTCACGGCGCGAAATCGTTCCAAATCGGTGCGGATAACGGCGAAGCGGTAATGCTTGAGCTAAAAGACATGCGCTCAGACAACAAAATGATGGGCGGTGTAAGCTACCAAGCAGAAAGCGGTAAAGGTAAAGATTGGAACGTTGCCCAAGGCAAGAATGACCTAAAAATCAACCTGACGGACAGCTACGGCCAAGAGCAAGAAATCAACATCAGCGCAAAAGCGGGTGACGATATCGAAGAGCTTGCGACTTACATTAACGGTCAAACTGACCTAGTGAAAGCCTCTGTAGACCAAGACGGTAAACTGCAAATCTTTGCTGGCAACAACAAAGTCGAAGGCGAAGTCGAGTTTTCAGGCGGCCTATCTGGTGAGCTAGGTTTGGGCGAAGGTAAAAAAGTAACGGTAGATACTATCGACGTAACCTCAGTTGGTGGCGCACAAGAATCTGTTGCTATCATCGATGCGGCACTGAAATACGTAGATAGCCACCGCGCAGAGCTGGGTGCTTTCCAGAACCGTTTCAACCACGCAATCAGCAACTTGGACAACATTAACGAGAACGTGAATGCGTCGAAGAGCCGTATCAAAGATACAGATTTCGCGAAAGAAACGACGGCAATGACCAAATCACAAATTCTATCGCAAGCGTCAAGCTCAATCCTTGCGCAAGCGAAACAAGCGCCAAACTCAGCGCTAAGTCTGCTAGGTTAATTTCAAACCTAAGACGAGAACCTCATTGGCTCGTGGTGAGAGATGAGCGAGTAAACCCAGCTTCGGCTGGGTTTTTTTCTGTCTTTTGGGGCCCCAGGATTTCTGCGAATCACGACATTAGAGCTTCATCACATTTCAGTAAGCCAAAGAAAATAATCGCAAAAAATTGAAAATTTCTTCTAAAGGATATTCATCGGTCGCCGTTAAAGGGACTGAGAGAAATGAGATGTACCTAAGTGAGGTGAGAGACACGACGGTACATTCACTAAAGCCTTAAGGAGAACAATTATGGCGATTAACGTTAATACTAACGTTTCTGCGATGACTGCACAGCGTTACCTAAACCAGGCAGCTGACGGTCAACAAAAATCAATGGAGCGTTTGTCTTCGGGTTATAAAATCAATAGCGCGAAAGACGATGCTGCAGGTCTACAGATTTCAAACCGCTTGAATGCACAAAGCCGTGGCCTAGACATGGCAGTGAAAAACGCAAACGACGGTATTTCTATTGCACAGGTTGCTGAAGGTGCAATGAATGAATCTACCAACATCCTACAACGTATGCGTGATCTTTCGCTTCAATCTGCGAACGGTTCTAACTCAAAAGCAGAACGTGTAGCGATCCAAGAAGAAGTAACAGCGCTAAACGACGAGCTAAACCGTATTGCTGAAACTACCTCTTTCGGTGGCAACAAGCTTCTAAACGGTACTTACGGTACTCAATCTTTCCAAATCGGTGCGGACTCAGGTGAAGCAGTGATGCTTTCTATGGGTAACCTACGCTCAGACACTTCAGCAATGGGTGGTAAGAGCTACGCAGCAGAAGAGGGTAAAGACGCATCTTGGACTGTTGGTGAGAAAACAGAGTTCAAAATGAGCTACACCAACAAGCAGGGTGAAGAGAAAGAGCTATCAATCAGCGCTAAGCAAGGCGATGATATTGAGCAGCTAGCGACATACATCAACGGTCAAAACGATGATGTAAAAGCCTCTGTTGGCGAAGATGGCAAACTACAAGTATTTGCTTCTTCTCAAAAAGTTGAAGGTGATGTTGAGTTTTCTGGCAACCTAGCAGACGAGATCGGCTTTGGTGGCCCGAAAGACGTAACAGTGAAAGACATCGATGTAACCACAGTAGCTGGCTCTCAAGAAGCAGTAGCGGTTATCGACGGTGCTCTTAAGTCCGTAGACAGCCAACGAGCTTCACTCGGTGCTTTCCAAAACCGCTTCAACCACGCAATCAGCAACCTAGACAACATTAACGAGAACGTTAACGCGTCTAAAAGCCGTATTAAAGATACTGATTACGCGAAGGAAACCACTGCGATGACTAAGTCGCAAATTCTTCAGCAAGCAAGTACTTCAATCCTGGCTCAAGCGAAGCAGTCTCCATCTGCAGCGCTAAGCTTGTTGGGCTAAGTGGTAAACCCAGCCTGAGGTCAACACCTTAGTGCTGGGGCACCAAAGCGATAGATTCTATCGTTAGCCCATAAGGTGGAAGGGAGATTGTAATGGATATATCCTCCTACGCATCGAACATCCAGCCTTACGGCACGCCAAATGGCACAAAGTTTGCAAATAAAAATGGCAATGATATAGGCACGTCTAGCCCAGCAAATTCAAATGGTGAGATTTCGCCGCAAAAAGCGAAAAACACCGAATACGATTTCTCTGTTCAAGCTGCGATCGAGATGGCTGAAAGCCGTCAAGAACTGAACAAAGAAGAACGTGAAAAATTGGTCGCACAAATGAATGAATTTGTAACGTCCATAAACAAAGGAGTCGCATTTCGAGTGGATGAAGAATCCGGACGAGATGTGGTGACGATTTATGAAGCCAATACCGGTGACGTGATTCGTCAAATTCCTGATGAAGAAATGCTAGTGGTATTGCGTCGCCTAGCTGAGCACACAGCCAACAGCGGGTTGTTGACTGAAAAAGTGTAAGTCGTTTTTAGAGGTGATTTGATGAGTTTAGGCCCTTTGGGGATGTCTGGCGGCATGGATATTAATTCCATGGTCAGCAAAATTGTGGATGCCGAACGCGTACCAAAGCAGCAAAGCATCGACAACGAACGCACGACAATTAATGCCAGTATCAGTGCTTACGGACGACTCAGAGAATCATTGGATACGATGAAAAATCTCATGGCGAACTTTCGCCAGGAGAAAGCATTTGCCGTTCGCACTGTCGAAACGACCGATGACAATATCGTATCTGCCACGGCAACCACAGATGCTATCGCTGGCAAATATGCTATCGATGTGTTGCAGCTTGCTCAGAGCCATAAAGTCGCTTCTGACGTATTGCCAGAAGACGCAAAATTTGGCCCTGGTAAGCTGCAGATTTCGCTTGGTGATGAGCGTTTTAATATCGATGTTCGTTCCCGATCTAAGCTCATCGATGTCGTACGTGGCATCAATGGCGCTAAAGATAACCCTGGCGTTCGTGCATCTCTTATTAACGACGTCGAAGGTCCACGCCTTATCCTTGCTTCTAACCTCTCTGGTAAGGATCATCAAATCAGAGTCAGTGTGGAGGCAGAAAAAGGCAACCCTCTTAAATATTTCGAATACCAAACACTTGAAGACCGCGTCAACGCGCTTGAAGAAGCTCGTTCAGCGGCGGAAGATGTCTTAGGTCCTCTTAAATTTCCGGAACAACCAGCAGAAGAGCTAGATGCAAACGGCAATCCTCTACCTCCAGAAGAGCAAAAAGCGGCAGACGATGTACAACAAGCGCCAATCTCTGCGGCGGGTGCAGAAGCAGCCAAAGCTGGTCAAGAAGCCATTGATGAAGCCAACCGACGCGCGAGTTTACGCCCTGAAGACAGAATTCCAGGGTGGACAGAAACTGCGTCAGGTACTTTGTTGGACTCTTATGAAGAACCAGAGCTCGAACTCGACGAAAAGGCAATAGAGAAGGCACCAGATGTACCAGGCTGGAATAATGCCGCATCGGGCACCCTAACCGATTCTTACGTTACGACGAAAGAGGCTAAGCAGCTTCTTGAGCAAGAAAAAGCGGAAATCGAGCAAAAAATTGCGAGTGAAAAGCAAGCGTTAGACGAAAAAGTGGCACGTGGTGAACTTTCCGAAGCGCAAGCTAAGCAAATTCATCGCGCTAAACTTGATCCTCAAGAACGTGAGCGTCTGGAAAAAATTGATGAAGCAGAAGCGAAAATCGCAAAGGCACAATCTGCTTTTGAAGAATACCTTGGGATGACAGAAGTACAAGCAGGGCAAGATTCAGAAGTTCTGCTTGATGGAGTGGCAAAGCTATCTAGCCACAACAATGTGATTGAAGATGCGATCGAAGGTGTTGATTTAACGCTAAAAGGCAAATCAGAACCGAATAAACCGCCTGCTGAAATTGGTGTCGAGTACGACCGTCAAAGTGTACGCAACGATATCGAAAACTTTGTGGCAGCGTATAACTCGTTTTATCAAACCTCCCAAGCGTTGGCGAGTGTGGATCCGGTAACTGGTCAAAAAGGGCCGTTGTCAGGTGACAGCACCGTACGCAGTGCAGATTCACGATTAAAATCGGTCTTTTCTACTCGAATCGATAAGGCGCCTGAAAACCTAAAGTCCTTAACAGAATTTGGCATTACGACCACACGTCAAGGCACACTAGAAATCAACTATGACATGCTAGACCGCCAGTTGAACAATAACTTCAACGAGTTAGAAAAGTTCTTCGGTGGCAACACAGGTTTTGCTAAACGAGTAGAAGATGCGATTCACGGTATCACAGGTATTACAGGCAGTATTCGTACTCGAGAAAAAAGTCTCACAGAACAAAACTACCGTTTGAGTGACGATCAAGCGGCATTAGATCGCCGCATGGAAAGCCTAGAGAAGCGTACTCATGCGAAGTTTACCGCGATGCAAGATGCGACCGGTAAAATGCAGGGCCAGTTAGGCGCTTTGATGAGTGCGTTGGGTTAATAAATGCAAAAAGAACTCATGGAAATTAGTGATATAGATCAACTAATTACGCAAGAATTAGAAAGAATTGATTTTAATGCTGAAGAAATTCTTCGCTTGGTCGATATCAGGGAACGGTTATTGCAAAACCTGTTACCAATTATTCATCAAAATCCTTTGGTTAAGCAGGATGCAGAGTGGCAAGCATTGCTAACT
>NZ_WXWS01000432.1:0-5157 GCF_009904715.1 Vibrio sp. V42_P2S4T144
CCCGAAGGCTGGTTCTTATAAACTCAACTGTCTAGAGGAAAATTATTCCCACTCGATAGTCGCTGGTGGCTTACCTGAAATGTCGTAAACAACACGAGAAATGCCATCAACTTCGTTGATAATACGGTTAGATACCTTACCTAGGAAGTCGTATGGTAGGTGTGCCCAATGAGCAGTCATGAAGTCGATAGTTTCTACCGCACGTAGAGACACAACCCAATCGTACTTACGGCCATCGCCCATTACACCAACAGAACGTACTGGTAGGAATACCGTGAACGCTTGAGATACTTTGTTGTATAGATCAGCTGCGTGAAGCTCTTCAATAAAGATAGCATCAGCACGGCGTAGCAAGTCACAGTACTCTTTCTTGATTTCACCAAGAACACGAACACCTAGACCTGGACCCGGGAATGGGTGGCGGTAAAGCATGTTGTAAGGCAGGCCTAATTCTAGACCAATCTTACGAACTTCATCTTTGAACAACTCACGTAGTGGCTCAACAAGACCCATTTCCATGTCATCTGGAAGACCGCCCACGTTGTGGTGCGATTTGATCACGTGCGCTTTACCAGTCTTAGATGCAGCTGACTCGATTACATCAGGATAAATCGTACCTTGAGCTAGCCATTTCGCGTTTTTCAGCTTCTTAGACTCTTCATCGAATACATCTACGAATACGTGACCGATAGTCTTACGCTTCTCTTCTGGGTCAGACTTGCCTTCAAGTGCTTTTAGGAAGCGTTCTTCAGCGTCAACTTTGATGATGTTCAAACCAAATTGGTCGCCGAACATATCCATTACTTGTTGACCTTCGTTTAGACGAAGTAGACCGTTATCAACAAATACACACGTTAGCTTGTCGCCGATTGCGCGATGAACCAGCATCGCAACTACCGATGAATCAACACCACCAGATAGACCTAGGATAACTTCGTCGTCACCCACTTGCTCTTTAATGCGAGCAACCGCGTCTTCGATGATAGATTCCGAAGTCCATAGACGCTCACAGCCACATACGCCAAGAACAAAGTTCTCAAGCATTTGTAGGCCACCTTTTGTGTGTGTCACTTCTGGGTGGAACTGAACACCGTAGTATTTCTTCTCTTCGTTCGCCATCGCAGCGTAAGGACAAGTGTCTGTCTCACCAACTTTTACGAAATCGGCTGGGATCTCTACTACTTTGTCGCCATGGCTCATCCAAACGTCTTGAGTTGCTTCAAGGTCTTTAAATAGAGCACATTCACCAGAAACTTTAACCTGAGCGTAGCCAAACTCACGTTCGTTAGAGCCCGCTACTTTGCCTCCTAGTTGTTCCGCCATAGTTTGCATGCCGTAACATACGCCAAGTAGAGGAACGCCAGAGTCAAACACATATTGAGGCGCGCGTGGAGAGTTCTCTTCCGTTACGCTTTCTGGACCGCCAGATAGGATAATGCCATCTGGGTTGAATTCGCGAATATCCGCTTCTTCTACATCCCAGCTCCATAGTTCACAGTAAACGCCGATTTCACGTACGCGGCGTGCTACTAATTGAGTGTACTGAGAACCGAAGTCCAAGATCAGAATACGTTGGTCATGGATATTTTTAGTCATTTTGAGCAGTCTTTTTAAGGCTAAGTGATTAAAACCGAGGCGAGTGTACTCGCCTCTTCTTAATGCTTCAAGGAAAAAGCAAACGTTTCCGTTGGGTAATTAGTTCCCTAGACGGTAGTTCGGCGCTTCCTTAGTAATTTGAACATCGTGTACATGAGACTCTTGCATACCTGCACCAGAGATACGTACAAATTCAGCTTTCGTACGCATATCTTCGATAGTTGCAGAACCAGTTAGACCCATGCTTGAACGTAGACCACCCATTTGTTGGTGTACGATCTCTTTTAGACGGCCTTTGTATGCGATACGACCTTCGATACCTTCTGGTACTAGCTTGTCCGCTGCGTTGTCAGACTGGAAGTAACGGTCAGAAGAACCTTGAGACATAGCACCAAGAGAACCCATGCCGCGGTAAGATTTGTAAGAACGGCCATTGTATAGAATCACTTCACCCGGCGCTTCTTCAGTACCAGCAAACATAGAACCAACCATCACACATGATGCGCCTGCTACGATTGCTTTACAGATATCACCTGAGAAACGGATACCACCGTCAGCAATAACCGGAATACCATAATCATTAGCCACTTCTGCCGCATCTGCGATTGCAGTGATTTGTGGAACTCCCACACCCGTTACAATACGAGTTGTACAGATAGAACCAGGTCCGATACCCACTTTCACTGCGCTTACGCCAGCTTCGATTAGTGCTTTAGCACCAGCACCAGTTGCTACGTTACCACCGATGATGTCTAGATCTGGGTAAGCAGCGCGAGTTTCGCGGATGCGGTTTAGTACACCTTCAGAATGTCCGTGTGAAGAGTCGATAAGTAGAATGTCAACGCCTGCTTCAACTAGAGCAGCAACACGCTCTTCGTTACCAGCGCCAGCACCAACGGCTGCGCCAACACGTAGGCGACCACGCTCATCTTTACATGCGTTTGGTTTACGTTCTGCTTTGTGGAAGTCTTTCGCAGTAATCATACCGGTTAGTTGGAACTCATCATTCACAACCAATACTTTCTCTACACGAGCTTCGTGCATTTTCTCTTGCACTTCTTCTCGTGTTGCACCTTCTTTAACTGCTGCCAACTTCTCTTTTGGCGTCATTACTGAAGATACTTTCTTAGAAAGGTCCGTCACAAAACGAACGTCACGACCAGTGATAATACCAACAAGCTCATTGCTCTCAGTGACAACAGGGAAACCTGCAAAACCATGCTTTTCAGTGAGTGCAACAACATCAGCGATGGTCGCGTCAGGGTTTACAGTAACCGCGTCAGTTACCATACCAGCTTCGAACTTCTTAACTTTACGAACTTCGGCTGCCTGCTGCTCAATAGACATGTTCTTGTGGATAAAGCCAATGCCACCCTCTTGCGCTAGCGCAATTGCTAGACGAGCTTCAGTAACAGTGTCCATAGACGCTGAAATCATTGGGATGTTTAGGGTGATGTTCTTAGTTAGCTGAGTGCGAAGATCAGCTGTGTTTGGGAGAACGGTGGAGTGTGCTGGCACAAGTAGTACGTCATCGAATGTCAGCGCTTCTTTGGCAATTCTTAGCATTTGCAATATCTCACAATTAGAAGAGTAAAAAGAACAATCCAATCTCATCGTTTCGCATAATGAGGGTAACCTGTGTTAGCAACAAGCTACATTTGGATTAGATATTGCGGAGGGATTATACGGTTAACGCAATCGCTTGACCACAAATTTTTTAATTTTTTTCTTGCAATTACCCCCTTGCTATGTATTATATTACCGCTAATTTCCATACTCACGTCTAAGAGATTAGCTGTGCTCTCCAAGACCAATCAAAACATCTTTACTGTTTCTCGTCTCAACGCAGAAGTTCGTTTACTCCTTGAAAACGAAATGGGGATCGTTTGGCTCGTCGGAGAGATATCCAACTTTTCAGCTCCTGTCTCTGGTCACTGGTACCTCACTCTTAAAGACTCTCGCGCTCAAGTTAAATGTGCCATGTTTCGTGGTAACAATCGCCGCGTTACTTTCAAACCCGCTAACGGTAATCAAGTCCTAGTAAAAGCTCGTCTGTCTCTTTATGAGCCTCGCGGTGACTACCAATTGATCATCGAAAGCATGCAACCGGAAGGTGATGGCCGTCTTCAACAAGAGTTTGAAGAGCTGAAAATGAAGCTTGCAGCAGAAGGGTTGTTCGCGCAAATCAATAAGCAATCTTTGCCTGAGCACCCTAAACGTGTTGGCGTCATCACATCGAAAACTGGTGCCGCGCTTTACGATATCTTAGACGTATTGAAACGTCGTGATCCTTCCCTACCTGTTGTGATTTATCCGACAGTGGTACAAGGTGAGGACGCAGCCATTCAAATTGCACAAGCCATTGGTCGCGCTAACAGCCGTGATGAATGTGATGTGCTAATTGTGGGCCGAGGTGGTGGTTCATTAGAAGACTTATGGTGCTTTAACAACGAGATATTAGCTCGCACGATTGCAGCAAGCCAAATTCCTATTATTAGCGCCGTTGGACATGAAGTTGACGTGACAATAGCTGATTTTGTCGCCGACGTACGCGCGCCTACTCCATCAGCAGCCGCTGAGCTAGTAAGCCGTGATAACAGCCACAAAGATCAAGCTTTAGTTACCCGCCAGCATAAGTTAGCGAGCGCGATGCGTTACTACCTAGCACAACAAAAGCAGCAATCTGCTCAATTAGTGCACCGTCTAGAGAGACAGCACCCAAGCTATCGCTTGCAACGTCAGACGCAACAGTTAGATGAGTTGGACATGCGCTTACAGCGAGCGATGAGTCGTTTTATTGCCTTGCGTCAACAGCGAATCGAGCGTCAACATTATCGGCTGCAATTGAATTCTCCTGTAACACGCCTTGCCGAGCAGAAGTCGAAGCTAGAACGTGTTGAGCAAAAGCTCATGGATGCAATGGATCGCAAGTTACTGACTATGCGCCATCAACTCGCGATTGCTGCAGAGAAGTTAGACACCGTCAGCCCACTAGCGACATTGAAACGAGGTTACTCAATTACTCAAACTGAGCAAGGTAAAGTAATTACTCAATCTTCAGATGTAAAATCGGGAGATGTATTGATTACTCGATTAGCCGAAGGCGACGTTCGCTCTACCGTTAACTGAATACAAACTCTGGTTAACTGATTTTCTGGAACTCAAATCGGACACGTGATTTTGACTTGAGTTCATTACACACATTGCAAAAGTAACTCGCAGCACCGCATGCTTGCAGCTTCTCCAGCTCCGCCTCACAATCAGGGCAAAAACCTACTTTTTTAAAATCCGATTCACACTGTTCACAATGGTATTGTCCTGTCCATTCCAGTTCGACATTGCAAGTCGGGCAAATGTTCTGCTGCATATCCCGTTCCTCTCTCTAAACTAAGCAATTTCGAGTAACGCATGCTACTCAAAATAACGAACAAGTATGTTGATCTTCATCACCGCCCTAACAAGTTTCACGAGGTGATAACCATACTTGATACGTAGGATCTTATACTGATCGTCTGATATTTACTCCTTGATCAGCGATCACCCCTTAAAAGAATATTTATA
>NZ_WXWS01000156.1:0-5110 GCF_009904715.1 Vibrio sp. V42_P2S4T144
CGGTGGCGTCAATTGGGGACCCTTGTCTTGCGAAGGTTGGAATCCTTCTTCAAGATTTATGCTTCAAAATTAAAATTTAGGATGATGAAACTTATCATGATGCTCATATTGTTCGTGTAGTGCATCTGCTGCTTGCTCAACCTGAGCAAAAAACTGCTGCGCATACTCACGAGTCAAAAGACGCATATTGAGCTCTTGTTTGGTAAGAGGGACGGTTTGACTCTCGATCTTGACTTCGAGCAGGGAGCACCCTGAAAGCATCATAACCAGCCCTATCAACATCATTGAAGACATTCGGCGAACGGACATGAAAACACCTTTAACAAATTGTATAGAACAGGAATAAAGCGAACTAAGTCATATAGTTCGAGCCTTTATTACCTCAACTCTTATGACATTAAGTCAGAGCAATATCAATCTGTTAGCGCTTCTGTTATCTTTTCACTATTGAGAGCATTATTAGCAAAAAGTATGGTTTGTTTTAGGACATCATCTAAACATGCCAACTTCTCTTCCGGCACTTTTTGCCCTTGTTTAATCAACAGTTCAATATCACCCGAAATACAGTGCAATGGCATTGCACCTAAACTCCCTGAGACCCCTTTAAGACTGTGTGCGGCTCTTTGCGCTTGCTCTTTATCCTCTTCTAACAGCTGATACATTTTAGTGCCATCGCCAGAGTGGTCCTGAATAAAGACCTCCAGTAACATCCGCACAGCGCCCTCGTCACCAGACAGAGAATCTAACATTTTATTGATATCTATGTACGGCTCACGTTCCACTACTTCCACTTGTGATGAATTCACCTCATTACAACTTTTTTCGTTCATTTGGACGTTTTGAAAATTTTCTGACTGAGCTGAGGGAACAGTGTTAGCTCCATTTTCATCATCGCCAACTTGCTCTGACTTTTTATCATCGGTTCTGGGTAGTGGTATCGGTTGAATCGTTTTTGGGGAGAAGGCTCCCCATGAAATGAGGAAAAGGAGCAAACCACTGATTACAGACAGCCAAACAATAAAAGTCATTAGCTTCTGTTCCAACTGCTCATTTATCGAAGTTAACTGGTTCGGGAAATCTGGATTAAGCAGTTGATTAGATAAATAACTGCCCTGTGCCTGAGCAGATAGTGCGCTTGAGGTTTGAGCAAGCTGGCGCTGAAGAGCGCTTCGCTCTTCGGGAGAGAGCGTCTCTGATTCAATAAAAAGTCGGTCTAAGTCACGGTAAGTATCGCTATTCGTTGCAGAGTCACTAAAGACAGACTCAAAAACAAGCGCACCTAAGCGATAGTACATTGCCTGAATTTGCTCAGAGTTTTCTGTTCGAGCACGGCTGCTTCGTAACTGTTCTGCTAACGAAACCAATTCACTGTCACTTCTTACAAAAGCTCGAGCACTTTCTAAAAATCGGTCGGTCGTATAAAGTAATTGAGTGATGTCTGGTGTGATTTTCCCTTCAGAAAACTCACTTTCAAGCTGTAAGCGAACTGCATAAGCCAACTGAAGTTTCAGTGAAATTTGGTCGACGTGTTTAACACGGTAAGGCAGATCGAAGTTAAAAAAGTGCCTGACTTCTTCAACTTTACTTCCTAACTCATTTACAGTCGAAATCGTTTGAATCGTTTGTTTGGCTTGCAGCCAAATGCCAAGTGCTAAAACACACCACAAAACGAACCAGAACCAAACAAACCGCCGTATTCCTTCTTTTAGCTTCAGCAACACTTGCCCCTCGCATATCTCCATTAATTACAAGCATATACTATGGATGTTTCTTATTCACATAAAAAAAGAGAGCCGTTTGCTCTCTTTATTTAACGATATGATTTTAATTGCGACTTAACTGATCTTTTAGATTTGGAGGCGTCCCTTTAATCGTTAAGGTATCCGTCTCTGGATCATAAAAAATACGCTCGCCAAGTAAGAGACTATCGAAGCTAATATTCAAACCACCACCAGCTCCAACAAATTTAGTCAGTTTGCGAACCGTCGCACGATCACCTGGGAAAGACTCTTCAAGCTCGTACCCTTGCTCTTTGGTGAAATCCATAAAGCTCGTGCCATCTTGGCTTTGAGGAAGCTCTCCGGAAAGCTCTGAGATTTGAACCTCATCACCGGATTTAATTTGCTCATTGCAGTAGTCGTAAACTTGTTTCTTGTACTCGTTCACTTCTTGCTTTTCTAGCTTCGAGTCAGCACAAAAATCATCCACCGCCTGCATCAACACTAAGTTTTGTTGTTTAGTATCTAAGCCAATATCCGCTTGCAGAAAATCTAGGAAGAAGTCCGCCACTTTACGGCCAACGCGTCCTTTAATGTATTGCAGATAACGATTGGATTCCTTGTCGGTCTCGTAGCTCGACAGGTCGATGCGTGCGGCAATATCCATTTTGGTGATATCAAGGTAATCTGTCGCACTGATGTCCAAACCTTCGGTCACTTTTAAACTCTGATTCATTGGTAAGATACCGATGAACAAGTAGTCCGTTGCTAAACTCTGATACTCAGCGAAAACCAAGATACCTTCATCCGCAAATGGGTACTTAATCAACTCTTCTTTCAAGCGATTTGCACTAATTTGTGAGAAGTCATAAAAATCTCGCTCTCCTTTGCGCATTTCTTGAAGCCAAAATTGAAATTCGCTGTCTGACTGGAAAGCGCCAAAACCTTTACCAGCTTTAGAATGGAATACTCGGTGAAGCTCAGCGACTAAGTTTTCTGTAGATGCATCGTTCTCTAATGATGCTGGACGAAAGTTTACAACCAGCTCGTCCTGATCGTTTTTGCACAGTTGATGCAGAATAACGTTTGAAAGATGAAGACTCATAGTGATTTTATCTTGCTACAAGGTTTTAGTTGATGGGCATTGTAGGTTATCATAAGCCGCTTTTACTATCATTATTAGAGTCTTTATGCCGATTACATCTAAATATACTGACGAGCAAGTAGAAAAAATTCTTGCTGAAGTAGCAACAGTTCTTGAAAAACACGCTGCTTCTCCTGAGTTGACGCTAATGATTGCCGGAAATATCGCAACCAATGTCTTAAATCAACGTGTTGCTGCTTCACAACGCAAAGCGATTGCTGAAAAATTTGCTCAGGCGCTGATGTCTTCTTTAGAAACACCAAAAACACACTAATCACGGACAATAGAACACATACATGGTAGACAGCGGAAACTCATACGGCGAACGTGTATCTCGACTAGTTGGTTGGGGTCACTGGTTTGCATTCTTCAATATCGTTGCGTCGATGTTGATAGGCACACGCTACATTGTTCAGTCTCCTTGGCCCGAGACGTTACTTGGTCAGTTTTATCTGGCGGTTTCTTGGGTTGGTCACTTTGGCTTTCTAGTTTTCGCACTTTACTTGCTTGTTCTATTCCCGTTGACGTTTATCCTGCCATCGCGGAAGTTGTTCCGTTTGGTGGCAGTGATTTTCGCAACCGTTGGGCAAACCATATTATTAATTGATACCCAAGCGTATCAGTCGATCAATTTGCACTTAACTCCCGTTGTCTGGGAGTTACTATTCAGCGAAGACAAAAGTGCGCTCAGCACTGACCTACAACATTTATTTGTTGTGATGCCGCTGATCTTCCTTATTCAACTCGCACTATCCGAATGGGTATGGCGAAAACAGCGCAAACTATCTCATAAGCACGTAGGACGCCCTCTCGCGGCCGTCTTTTTCCTCAGCTTTATGACCAGCCATTTGGTTTACATTTGGGCAGATGCGTATTTTTACAACCCAATTACTAGCCAGCGTTCAAACTTCCCTTTGTCTTACCCGATGACGGCGAAGAGTTTTATGGAAAAACATGGTCTACTTGACCGTGAGGAATACCTAAAACGTTTGGCAGAAAACGAAGGCAACGTAGAGTTAGTCAACTACCCTCTTGAAAAGCTTGAGTTTAACCGCCGAGTTAATAAGCTCAATGTGTTGATGATCAGCATAAACAATTTACGAGCGGATGCGCTGAACCAAGAAGAGATGCCTAACCTCTATGAGTTTGCTGAAAACAATCAGAACTTCCGTAATCATTACAGCTCAAGTAATGATACATACGGGGCCTTTGGTTTGTTCTATGGCTTACCGACCAGTTATGCATCAAGCATCAAGGCGCAAGGTGCTTCCCCAGTATTGCTCGATGTACTGAAAGATCAGGGCTACAACTTTGGTTTATTCAGTGGCAGTGGGTTTGAAGATGATCTCTACTCAGAAATTATTTTCCGCGACTTGAACTTAGCGGAAGACCTAGATGGCACGCAAGCTCATACCGATAAACAATCTATCGCAAACTGGAATACATGGTTAGCAGAGAAAGCAAGTCAGCCATGGTTTAGTTACATCGAAGTCACCACCGTTGATAATTTTGAATCGATTCCTTCAAATAATGACGAAGAAATGCCTGCAAGTGAGCGATTCAAAAAAGCTTATGAATATGCAGTGAAGTCGGCGGATAGAACTATCGCCGGTATTATTGATGAACTGGAAACGACGGGACAACTGACAAACACCATCGTAATCATCACTTCTAATCACGGTAGTGAATTTAACGAAACCAATACGAACAGCTGGGGAGCAAACAGCAACTACAGCCGTTATCAATTACAAGTTCCGATGGTGATCCATTGGCCTGGAATGCTGGCTGGCGAATTTAATCACAGCACAAGTCACTTGGACCTCTCAGTTACACTGTTGCAAGATATGCTCGGCGTATCTTCCAACCCATATGATTACAGTAGTGGTCGCAACCTATTCGATGAAAGTCGTCGTCGCTGGATCTTGGCGGGCGATACTCGCGAGCTTGCCTTAATTACTAGCTCACAAACCACAGTGATCGATAAGTTTGGCAACTACAAGCTGTATGACAAAAACTACAAACGACTTCGAGATGATGCACCGAAGTTGCCAGTTTTGATGCAAGGTTTAACTGAGTTACAGCGTTTTTATTCTAAAAACGATTAATACCTAGCAATCCATATACTATTCAAACTCCCCTTCTTGGGGAGTTTTTGTTTATTTCAACAACACAAACCACAAATTTGCGCAGTAAACATCCAATCAGTTCAACTAGGGGTTTACAACATTTTCAAAGCCTTATATTATGC
>NZ_WXWS01000279.1:0-5109 GCF_009904715.1 Vibrio sp. V42_P2S4T144
GGTAATTTCAGCGTGATTATTGTTAGATATTTGATCCGCGAAACACTCAAGAGCCAATTTGCGATTTTTTTCGTACTTTTTTTGGTGTTTGTAAGCCAGAAATTCATAAGTGTTCTTGCTGATGCTTCTGATGGGGATATTCCTGCTGGATTGATTTTCTCGATTGTTGGTTTGAACATGCCAGCAATGGGTCTGTTAATGCTGCCTTTAAGTCTGTATATCGGCATATTGATCACATTTGGTCGTCTGTATGCAGAGAGCGAAATTGTCGTAATGAACGCGACAGGTATTGGTAATAAATTCTTGGTTCAAGCGGCCTTATACCTAGCGTTGATTACTTCAGCGGTGGCGGCTTTCAATGCGTTGTGGCTATCGCCGTGGTCTCAAGACCGCGTTGAGCAGCTTTATGAGCAGGTAGCGTCAGAAAACAGCGTTGACCTACTTAAAAAAGGTCAGTTCCAAGGTACACCAGACGGTTCATCGGTTGTGTTCATCGATAACATTAAAGACAATACCTTGAGCAACGTTTTTGTTGCGCAGATGCGCCCTCGAGATTCAGTGTTACCGAGTGTGATGTTCTCATCTTCTGGTGAAGTAAAAGAGCTTTCGGACGGTCGTCAGATCATCACTATGAAAGAAGGTACGCGTTATGAAGGTGTGCCTACTCGCGTTGAATATATGATCACGAAATTCGATGAATACGAAGGTGTTATCGGCCAACGTGAGGTCAAAAAGAAAGGGCGAGACTGGGAAGCATACCCAACGGTTGACTTGATAGGTCACCCAGATCCAGAGGCGCAAGCGGAGCTACAATGGCGAATTTCGTTATTTGTGTGCATTCCACTCTTAACAATGCTCGTTATTCCTTTGTCTGCGGTGAATCCGCGTCAGGGACGGTTTGCCAAAATGGGGCCTGCGATCCTGATCTACCTAGCGTATTTCTTGGCGATCAGTGCAACCAAATCTGCATTAGAAGATGGTGACATCCCGGCTGCTATTGGTATGTGGCCAATCAATGCGATGTTGCTGATTGTTGCTATCATGGCGAATATGATGGATAGCGTTGCTGCTAGACGAATAAAAGACAAATTCCGCAAGAAGAGGCTCGCGTAAGCTGTGTTCAAAATCTTAGACCTTTACATCGGTAGAACCATCATCTCTACCACTGCCTTGGTTTTAGCGACGTTTGTTGGCTTATCGGGCATCATCAAATATGTAGAACAGCTACGTAAAGTAGGGCGAGGTGTGTACGACCTCACTCATGCGTTGTACTTTGTGTTACTCAGTGTGCCGCGTGATATCGAAATGTTCTTTCCAATGGCGGCATTACTCGGTGCCCTTATCGGCTTAGGTATGTTGGCTTCAAGCTCTGAGCTGGTGGTGATGCAAGCTGCTGGTTTCTCTAAGCTGGATATCGGGTTATCGGTACTCAAAACGGCCGTCCCGCTCATGATTGTTGTTATGGCGTTAGGTCAATGGGGCGCTCCTGAGGCCCAGAAGATGGCCCGTGACTTACGTGCGTTTGCGATATCAGGTGGTAGCATTGTGTCTGTGCGCTCAGGTGTGTGGGCTCGTGACGCAAACGACTTTATCTTTATAGGTAAAGTCGAAGACGACAAGCTTTATGCTTTAAATATGTGGCGTTTTGATGATGATAAGAATCTACAAAAAGTTATTTTCGCCGAAGAAGTCGACTACCAACAAGATAACAACTGGCTGATGCGCTACGTACAAATTACGGACATGGAAAATGAAAACGTAATTTCAAAGCAAGACATCGAACAGATGGAGTGGCACACCTCTTTGGCACCGGATAAGCTAGCTGTGGTGACCGTGAAGCCAGAAGAACTGTCACTGAGCGGTTTGTATGATTATGTGACTTACCTAAAAGCATCGGAACAAGATGCATCTCGCTATGAGTTGGCGTTTTGGCGTAAGTTGACTCAGCCGCTTTCAATTGCTGTGATGATGTTAATGGCGCTATCTTTTGTTTTCGGTCCACTCAGAAGCGTGACCATGGGGGCAAGGGTATTGTCGGGCGTGGTTGCCGGGTTTACTTTTTACATATCCAGTGAGTTCTTTGGCCCATTAAGCTTGGTGTATGGCATATCCCCAGTGTTTGGTGCTTTGGCCCCGAGTTTGGTGTTCTTAGCTATTGCGATTGCACTACTACGAAGAAAGCTATAACTGAAGCATCATCGAATAAACCAAGTTTTACCGAACCAAATGTAAAAGGAAGGCATTACGCCTTCCTTTTTTGTGTTCCTAGACAAGTTAGTTTGCCTTGGGTAATACAACAACCTCTGTTTTGGCCCAAATGTCGTGGAAACCACGTCTCTTCGGATCAATCGGTACAGTCAAATTTGCCAAGCCAAAGCCAGATGTCGAAATACGAATCAGAGCTTGAGTTACCGTAATTGGTGCTCCGTCTTTGGCATTGCGAACTCGAAGTTTCCAAGCGCGCATCCCAAGAGTTTGTCCTGCTCGCGTCCAGAAGAACACAAAGAAATATATCCACACACCCGCAAGATAAAGTGTAAATAGAGGGCTCAATACAGGGTGTTTTCCGAGCATATCTGCGGCATCAGCGTACTCGCCATAGCTCAACAATCCTGCTGCATTTAGTGCAAACACAACGGCCATAACAATACCTGCGGCCATCATTTCAATTGCGATAATAATCAATGTGTCGTAAATCAACGCTGCAAGTCGACGAAAGAGACCAGCAGGTGGAAGAGTTGTAGGCGTTGTCATTATTCCATCACTTACCTTAAAAATTGTGCGTCAGAATATAGATTCCCTCACCAAGAGAAAAGAGACCTAACGCACAGAGTCTTTAATTGTGTATAAACGAAGAGACTTTTCTGCCCTACGTTATCAGCACATGTCATGATACACGAGGCCGTGTAGCAATATGTTTCAACTGAATTCGACTCTCTTAACCATTGGCTTTTTGGTCTGTGACCAGATTAGATAGCTGAGAGAGTTGGTGTTTCTCATCTTCGGTATAATGTTGGCTTAATGAAAGCTCTAAAGCTTTTTCTGACAGCTTGATTGCTGGTGACAAAAATAACTTAGGGTGCATACTAGAGAGAGCTAGCAAGGCCTTTTGTAGGCGAATCTGTATTTGGAGTTGCGCTGCACCATCGTGTGCTATCGGCAAAAAGACATCATCAAACAAATCCTGGCAGCTCAATGCGGGCACAAATAGTCTAGGGTATCGAGTTTTGGTCGGCGGCTTACTGAGTAGGTCTCCCCATAATGAAAGTGCTCGTACAGAACGCCCAAGAACGTCAATCGCGGTGCCATTATCATTTACAGCCGGAGATAGTGCTCGTGAGGCGATTTCCGCCATAACGACTAAACCAAAGCGAGGGTCCTGATCATATGAACGCTCCGTTCGAATCGTGAAGGCTGCCGTTATTTCGCTTTCGTCTGGCAACTCTCCACAAACCCAAGCCAATGGTTGACCTACGTACACAAAACTTCCCGGTTGTCGCTCAAGGTAGATGGTGCATTGGTTTGCTTCAGCAATACTATCGAGATGATGCATATCAACATGCTGTAAGTAACCAATTTCTTGGCTCAAAATAGGTTTACTTCCTCTGGGTTTATGTTCTGGGTGGCTCCATGGGTGAGCGCCTAGCCAACGCTCTTTGCCCCGTTTTCTTATCGCATCTAACAAGGCTTGCTCCACGTATGAAGTGGTTTCACTGACCCTTCCTAGTACGGAAAGGTGCTGAATCCAACGTAGCAGAGTGAGTATGATCATCACGATTACGGCGATAGTCACGATGAATAGATAAATTTGTGCTTGTTGATGATAGGCCCCAATACCTAGCGCGATAATTCCTACCAAACTAAATAGAAAAGAGCCAAGAAAGGTTGCTAAGGCATTTTGTGTTGTACTGTCCTCCATCAACAGTTTTGTCGCTCGTGGCGTTACCCCCGCACTAGCGGCACTGTATGCTGAGACCATAATATTGAGAGAGAATGTAGTCACCGCAAGCATGGAGGTTGCGAGGATATTTAATATGTTGTTCAACAAATCCTTGCTGACGTTGATGGCAGGGGGCAGAGTAATGAACTGGTTTAAAACAATCGACATTAAGGCGGTAGCAACAGCAAGTAATGCGTAGAGTGACGTCCGGACCCACAGTTTTCGCGTCATCTGTTTCAGTAACCACTGCCATTTTGACCCAGTCATTCTTTGCTCCTATTCAGTTCTCATTAGAAAGTCGATAGAAAATTCAGAAAGTTATTCTTGCTTAAGCATAGGTTAAATGCCCGTCGTTCTGCTTGATATTTCATGCATCACGAAAGTAAGAAAGCTGCTTGCTTCAAAGAATGGTGCTCTTGAGGTGTGAATTACCACGATTCTGTTACCTTAATTGATAGATGAATTAAAAGTATGTGGTTGAAAAGAGGTAGCGCATGATTGTAATTACAGGTGCAAGTAGCGGTTTAGGGGCGGAACTAGCAAAGCGTTATGATGCGGAAGGCAAAGAGACGTATGTAATAGGAAGAAATACAGAAAAACTATCCGCACTAGCAAAACAACTCTCTCATAACGTTGGTTATCAAGCTTGCAACCTCTCATCGCACCAAAATGTGAAACAGCTCTTTGATGGGGTGAAACAGTCCCCTGAAATGGTCATTCATAGTGCGGGAAGTGGTTATTTTGGCTTACTGGAAGAGCAGGAGCCGAAAGAGATTCAAAAGTTGATTGATAACAACCTGAATTCTGCGATTCATGTGTTAAGAGAGTTAGTAAAGCGTTACAAAGATCATCCAATAAAAGTGGTCATGATCATGTCCACAGCCGCGCAACAACCTAAAGCGCAAGAGTCTACGTATTGTGCAGTGAAATGGGCCGTCAAAGGATTAATTGAGTCGGTTCGTTTGGAGCTAAAAGGAAAACCTATGAAAATTATCGCGGTTTATCCTGGTGGAATGGATACGGAATTCTGGAAAACAAGCGGCAATACGATGGACACGAGTTACTTCATGCAAGCAGAAGATGCCGCAGAGATGCTCCATAATGCGTTGTCGAGCATTGGGAATGGTTATGTTTCTGATATTACAGTGAATAGAATTTAAAAAGAGTTT
>NZ_WXWS01000436.1:0-5107 GCF_009904715.1 Vibrio sp. V42_P2S4T144
GATCTATAGTGATCCCATCATCAAAACGAAGATTTTGTTTAAGGTAGAAACCATGATTGAACTTTATTTAGATACTGCTGATGTGGCAGAAGTAAAACGCTTTAACCAGTGCCTACCGCTAAAAGGCGTGACGACAAACCCAAGCATTTTGGCGAAGTCAAAACAGGGACTGAATGAAACCCTAGCAGGCATGCAAGAAGCACTTGGCGGGACACCTCGCTTTCACGCTCAAGTAGTGAGTTCAACCGTCGAAGGCATGGTGGCAGAAGCACGCCAACTGAATGAATTGCCTTACGACATGGTGGTAAAAGTGCCAGCAACAGAAACAGGCTTAGCTGCAATTAAGCTAATGAAAAAAGAGGGAATTCAGGTTCTTGCTACCGCTATCTATTCAGCTCAACAAGGTTTCCTTGCAGCACTGTGCGGTGCAGACTACCTAGCACCTTACGTAAACCGCATTGATACGATGAACGGCAACGGTGTTGAAGTGGTTGCGGATCTTCAATTGTTGCTCGATCAAAACCAACTACCAGCGAAGATTTTGGCAGCCAGCTTCAAGAACACTCAACAAGCGATGGAGGTGATGAAACTGGGCATCGAAGCCATTACATTGCCAACCGATGTGGCAGCGCAAATGTTCGCTCACCCAGCAGTAAAACCTGCGGTTGAACAGTTCGATAAAGACTGGAAAGAGACGTTCGGCGAGAAACTTTCATTTGAAAGCTAATTAAAAGTAGCAGCTAGATGTCTTAGTTAGGGTCTATTGAACTTTCATGGTTAGATTTTGTTCGAGATAAAAGCGTTTTAATCGCGGCGAGAGGTTTGCCGCCTAGTCATTCTAAGCAATTACCTCTCAACAAAGAGTAAAACGCTTTTAGCCGAACCCTTCGGGCAGCGTTTGTGGTTCATTTCTACTTCATTACCGGCTTATCAGTTACACCAACTACATTTCAAATGTCTCTGCCTCATATAAATTACCCACAAATAGCTGCAAAAATCAGCTTGAAAGCTCAATAGACCCTATTAATAAAGGGAGTCTTAACTCACCCTGTGCGCCGGTGAGTTAAGATTCCCTTTTTGTATTTCATATAAAGAGGCGAGGTTTACAGAAGTTCTCTATTGGTCAGTGACCAAAGGTACACGCGCTTGAGTAAACTGATTTTGACCCTCTTACGAATACCTCGTTTGGAATGGCGGAGTCGGTTTGGTAGCACAATGGCTTTCATCTCGGTTTTCATTTCTTTTCCATCCACCAACACAGTAGACCTCCGATGCAGTAAGCCAGCAGATCTTTCCAATCAAATGTGGCGCCCAAAATTACAGCCAGAGGCGATGAAGATTCGATACCAAGCCAAGCTGCGACCTGAAGCAATTGCCCCAACTCGACGGCAAACGCAATCAACACCACCAGTGAAACCATCCAGTTAACGGGCATGGAGAACAAGCTTGCAAGAAAGTAGTAGAGCCAAACCACAACCAGAACATCACCAAATGTCGGACGAATAAAGCTGTCTCGAACATAGAGCGCAATAACGACCAATGCGATAAAACACACCAAGCTTTTCAGTCCATTTTTTGCAGATAATCGCAGGTGGATAGCACACGTTTCTTCCACCATATCGCTTGGCTGCTCAGTGAGAATTGCTCGTTTAAACATCTTCATGATTCGCCTTTGCACTTTCTTCCGCTTTCTTATTTCGTGCGTACCAGTCGATGTTTCGTGTAATGACCATAGTGAAGCTCAAAATCGCGAAACACAGTAATGTCCCCATGACCAATGCGTAGCTTTCTGCTTGTAGCAAGCCAAACAGTAATCCGTAGAGAGTGAGCAAACACGCTCCAAATATCGCGCCGTGTTTGGTGTTGCTCAACATACCGCTCACGTACACACTTAAAAGCCAGGTCGATGCAACTGCCGACACCACATATGCCCAGTTAAAGCCGAGGTGTTCACTCATCGAAATCAGCAACAGATAGAAAAGTGCTAAAGCCAGACCAATAAAGCCGTATTGCACTGGGTGAACCGGACGCGCTTGGAACAGCTCCAGTAAGAAAAAACTCGCAAACACTAATGTGATAACCAACAGTGAATAGTTCACAGCTCGGTGAGACTTCAAATAGTGATCAACAGGGTCAATCAAATCTACGCCCATTTGTCGCTGTTCAAGCTCGTGACAAGCGTGATTCGATGACAAACAGCTTTGGAACAGCTGCGCGATATTGGTAGAGAAGTTGTTGCTCGCCCATTGCGCGTTAAATCCATCTTCAGATACCTCTGACGACACCGGTAAGTAATCACCAATAAAGCTTGGATGTGCCCAAGTTGAAGAGAGTTCAACCGTTGTTTGACTGCCGATTGGTGTGACTTGAAGCTGACCCATCCCTTGCAGCAAGAAGTTAAGATCGAATGCCAAAGGTTGTTCTGCGTTTACGTCTGCAAGTGTCAGATCACTGTGGAAGCCTTGTGGCAACTGATTTAACCCCGTTCCCGGTGCGACTTCGATGTCAGCACTCGCCATGGTCATGTCATCCAAACGAATCAATCCACGGCTGTCTTCAATGCCAACCACTAGGCTCATGTTTTCAATATCAAGCCCCTGCAACGCCGCGAGATCGTCTGCATCAAAAGCGCCTTTCAGTGCCACTTGTGCTTTGTATAAACGCGCGCGGTAAATGCCTCGGTACTTTTCAAAACTGTCCAGATTCGCGCTCATATCAAAAGTGCTAGGTAAAAGAAATTTACGACGCTCTTTAATCTGTACTTTGTCATCTCGGTAACTGGTTTCGGTGTAGTTAACCATGATGAATGGACCAATGATGCGCTGTTCGCCGCTGCTGCTGCGTGCGATGTCGTTTCTGACTTCATCTTGGCGATATGAGCGTTCTGAGATCAGTCCTGTGACCATTGAAAGCGGGATTTGCAGTAAGACAAACAAAAACAGCACGAAGGCGAACTTCGTGCCGAGTTGGTTATTGAGGATCTTTTTCATGTTTCATTCTCCATTTGCTGATGGAAGTAATCTAAATCAGCAATTTGGAGAACGAATGGAGCTAATGTGGAGTTTCTATGGAGTTGGTAAAATCAGGGTCACTTTCACGCCAGCATCGACGTTTTCGACTTGCAACTGACCTTTGTGCAGCTTGATCACTTGCTCAACAAAATTCAGCCCGAGCCCAGTGCTCTTAACACCATTTTCCCGAGCGAGGGAGTAGAAGCGCTCGGTTAAACGAGGCAATGCATAGTCGGGAATGTGAGGACCTGAATTGAAAATCGACAGGCACACCTTTTCTTTCGTGACCTCAGTTTTCCATTCAATGCATCCCTCTGAATGAACAAAATCCAGCGCATTGTCCATCAGGTTAAAAACGGCTTGTTTCAGTAAGAAGGCATCACCAAGTACGGAGAGATGGTCATCAATTTGGATTTTGGCAGTGACCGACTTAGCACTCAAACGCGCATCCGCCGACTCAACCACTTCATTGACCATTTGTTCTAGCGAGATAGCTTCGACTTGTTCTAACTCGGGGCGCTTTTCAAGACGAGCCAGTTCGAGCAACTTATCAATCAATGACTGCATGCGGTCGCTTTCTCGCTCAATGTTGCCAGCAAAGCGCGTGACCTTTTCTTCAGGCAACGGCATTTGCAATATTTCACTCGCGCCTTTAATCGCTGATAACGGGCTTTTCAGCTCATGAGTCAGCGTCTGTACGTACTCTTCCACATACTGCTTACCATCGAGCTGATTGCGCATTTTCTCTAATGCATCACTTAGCGTGCCGTACTCATAAAAGATACGAAATGTCGGCTTAGAGACCTTTTTGCCCTCACCCATTTTGGTCGCGTAGTCTTCTAGCTTGTTCAATGCCGAGTGAATTCGCCAAGCAAACAATGCCCCTGCCAATAGCACTAAACCACTCATCCATACCATCCAAAACAGCACATTGCGTTTAGAAAGATCGATGAAGGGTTGTACTGAGCGATTGGATTTTGCCACCGTCACGCTGCCAATGATTTCGCCTTTGTGGTAGATGGGCGCAGCAACGTGCATGACGGTTGAAAGCGGATCTTTCGGGTCTTCGATGGTACTGCGCGCGCCGTATTGACCACGCAACGTGAGATAAACATCGTTCCATTGCGAGTAGTCTTTGCCTACGTCTTGCTGCCAAGAATCCGCAATCACAATCCCTTGTTTATCGGTGATGTAAATTCGATGGTTAATCGCTTTTTTACCGATTTCCCAAATGCGCGCTTGAGGTTCTCGCTGCCCATAAGCCGTTAATAGTTTGGAGAAGCGACTCTCAGACAACTTTCCGTTTGCAACGTCCTCTTCTGCCAATACCGCGAGCAAGTTCGCCATATCCACCAGCGTCTCTTCAGTGGTTTGACGCACGGTTGGCTTAAGTTCTTGGACGACCGTTTTGCTCACCATGTAAGCCGTCATTCCGACTAGGATGAAGTAGAGAAAAAACAGTCTGAGTCCAAGCGGGATCTTCGGCCAGCGATTCATCATTCACCTTTAATGCAGTAGAAGTAACCAAAGCCACGCTTGGTACAGATACGTTCAGACATCCCAAACGGCTTCAACTTATGGCGAATAGCTTTGATATGAGTATCGATATTGCGCTCGTACGCAGCCTCTGGCGCCATGTCTGCCGCGACCATGAGCTGCTCTCGGCTCAATACATTGGAAGAGACGGAAATCAGTTTATCGAGAATCTTAAATTCGACCGCCGTTAACCCAAGCATTTGCCCGCCAACACCATAATCGAAGTTTTGCGCAACCAAACCTTGGTTCAATTGAGGCTGTTCTGGAACAGCTACAGGCTCTGGTTTGTGCTCTATCATTGGCGCTTTAGCTTTGATTCGAAGTTTAATGCGCGCCAGCATTTCGCGCGGGCTAAATGGCTTAGTCACGTAATCATCCGCGCCAATCTCCAAGCCCACGACGCGGTCAATTTCATCGCTTCTTGCTGTGAGAAAGATAATGGGAATATCAGAAAACTCACGGATGGTTTTGCATAATTCAAAACCATTGCCATCCGGTAAGCCTACGTCTAAGACAAGTAACGCTGCGGAGTTGTGCTGCAAAAAAGCTAAGCCCTCTCC
>NZ_WXWS01000526.1:0-5106 GCF_009904715.1 Vibrio sp. V42_P2S4T144
TAATCACACTTACAGTGGGATTGTCGTTTAAAAATGCCTTTTTACAGTAATATCTGGGCATAATAATTAGCTACCCAGAATTAGGAAAACCTTAAAATGGTTACGTACTCAAGTTTTGTGGTGATTGCGTTATATGTAGCAATTACCATACTAATCAGCTATTTAGTGAATAAGCGCTACAGCAATGGTGGCGACTTTTCCACGGGTGGAAAGCAATTTGGCTGGTTTACGGCGGGTGTTTCGATACTTGCGACTTACATTAGTGCGATGACGTTTGTAGGGATGCCTGGTTGGGTTTATAGCTCTGGCATGGAAGCGATGAGTATTCACCTTAACTATCCCATCGTTATCTTTTTCACTGTTATTTTCTTTGTGCCTGTCTTTTATAAGCTGGGTCTGACTTCGATTTATGAATACCTTGAGCACCGCTTTGGGGTGTATGCAAGAACCATCAACTCGATTGTGTTCATTGTGGTTCAATGTATCTCAGCGGGTGTGATTTTGTATGCCGTGGCGCTGATCTTAGTGCAAGTTCTGCCTATCAGTATTTCTGAAGCTATTATCTACATTAGTATTTTCACCGCTTGCTATACCTATGCGGGTGGGATTTCCACGGTGATCTGGACCGATATGTTGCAATCTGCAGTATTGGTTGCGGGCAGCATCGCTATCTTTGCCATTCTAATGACAGAGATTAATGCGGCAGATTACCTTTCTCGTGATCACCTGAATATCATCAACTTAGACTTTGATTTAGGCGTAGATACCACACTCTGGGCTGGCGTGGTTGCCGTGAGCTTTTTGCATTTGAGTGTGTACGGCACCAACCAATTGATCATCCAACGCACGTTAGCGACGAGATGTGAAAAGACGGCGCGGAAGTCGATGCTGTTGTGTGGTTACGGTGCGTTTTTCGTGTACTTGTTCTTCGCGGTACTCGGTGTCCTTCTGAGTGTTTTCTATCAAGATCAATCGTTTGAAAACAGCAACGAAGTGATTTTGGATTTCGTCTTCAACCACACTAACCCAATCGTCGTTGGTTTGATCATTTCCGCATTGGCGGCGGCCGCAATGTCGACCTTGGATTCGACCTACAACTCAATTGCGACTGTCGCAACGTTCGATATCTACAAGCGTTTCGTTCGCAAAAGTGCAGATGATGAGCACTACGAAAAAGTCGCAAGAAAGATGAGTTTGCTTGCTGCGGCCATGGTGGTAGTGCCAGCTCTTCTCGCGGTATCGAATGAATCGGTACTCAAAACCATCGCTAGCCTGACTTCCATCTTTGTTGGTATCCGTCTTGGGTCATTCGTGCTTGGCTTGTTCTGGGCAAAAGCCAATGAGAAAGGCGTGATCGTTGGCAGTATCATGAGTGTGATTTCGGTGTTTACTGCAATGTATCTCGACGTGGCTTGGCCGTGGTTCGCGCCAATTGGTACGTTTGTCTTCCTTTTGTTTGGTGTGTTAGTGAGCCGTCGTTGGGGCGCTGTGACTGCCGAGCAACAAATTTTTATCAATAATCAAAAACATCTTTTTGCAAAGCCAACCGCAAGCCATTACGGGCTGTTGGTGTTCGCCGTGGCGACCATCGCTGCTTGTATGGTTCTCCCTGATTGGCTTTATGCTGCATTGTCGTAATAGGTAAGTTTATGCTGTCCATCTTTAATATTTACAAGATTGGTGTGGGCCCTTCTAGCTCTCACACCAATGGTCCAATGATCGCGGGTTACCACTTCACTCGTTTGATTGAATCGAACTTGGCAAAAGTGGTTCGTATTCAGGTCGATTTATACGGCTCACTCTCGTTAACGGGGATTGGTCACCATACTGACCGTGCAACCATTTTGGGTCTGTTGGGTAACAAACCAGATACCATCAAAATCGCTTCTGCGAATAAAGCGATGCGCAAGGCGATTGAAGAGGGCATGATGTCTGTCGATGGCCGTCATGAAATCGAATTCAACTACAAAACGGACATGTTGTTCCATGAAGAGAACCTTCCTCTGCATGAGAATGGAATGACGATTACTGCGTTAGATGCGCACGGCAATCAGGTTGGGTTTGAAACTTACTACTCTATCGGTGGTGGTTTCATCGCAACGGCGGATGAACTGCAAAATGGCAGTGCGACTGCTCCCGTAGAAGTTGAGTTTCCATTCTCCAGTGCAGACGAAATGTTGGCACAGGCAGAGAAGAACGGCATGAGCCTCGGCGGCATGATTCTGAAAAACGAACAAGCGTTTCAGGATATGGAAGCCATCAATCAACGCGCAGAACAGATCTGGCGTGTGATGACGCGTTGCATGGAGCGCGGTTTCGAGACAGAAGGTATCTTGGATGGTGGCTTGAACGTGACCCGCCGTGCGCCTAACTTGTTGAAGAAGCTTGAAGCAAATGCAGCGATTGAAAACGACCCAATGGAAATCATGGATTGGATTAACCTGTTTGCTTTTGCTGTGAGTGAAGAAAACGCGGCTGGTGGACAAGTCGTAACGTCGCCAACTAATGGTGCGGCGGGTGTGATTCCGGCGGTATTGATGTACTACCATCGCTTCATCAAAGAGCTCGATACTAAACAGCTTAAAGACTTCCTTGCTGTATCCGGTGCGATTGGCATTTTGTACAAAACCAATGCGTCTATCTCGGGTGCCGAAGTGGGTTGTCAGGGCGAAGTCGGTGTTTCTTCTTCTATGGCGGCAGCTGGCTTGACCGCGCTACGTGGTGGCAGCAATGAACAAATTTGTATTGCGGCTGAGATTGCCATGGAGCACTCACTAGGCATGACTTGTGACCCAATTGGTGGTTTAGTGCAAGTACCGTGTATTGAGCGTAATGCGATGGGGGCAATGAAAGCGATCAATGCTTCTCGCATGGCATTAAAGCGTAATAGTAAATGTTTGATCTCGTTGGATAAGGTGATTGAAACCATGTACCAAACGGGCAAAGACATGAACAAGAAATACCGCGAGACGTCACTGGGTGGGTTAGCTTTGATTCACCTAGCGCCGCCTTGCGAATAATGAGTTAGGCACATCTAACCAACAAAAAAGCCGAAGCACTGAGATGCATCGGCTTTCCTTTTTTGGAGCGTTTATAACTTAGCTATGCGTTTGCTCACCTTTTGGTGTGCTTTGGTTTAGTTGATAGTGCAAAATCACCATCGAGGTGGGTGACAGCAAGACTTCGCCTTCAGCATGTCCTGGGTTGAGGTTACGTACGTTTGTATCACAGATCGTCACCCATTCTTGCTTTCGCTCATTGGGGAGCTTAAAGCGCGCTGTGGCGTTAGTTTGGTTGATGAGGTAAACCAGCTCTTGCCCTTCTTTACCGATACCAAGGTGAAGTGCGACAGAGCTTAAACGGTTCCAATCATCGTGCTCCATTAAGCGACCGTCTGTACGGCGCCAGAAAATACGGTTGTTATTGCGGTTTTCGCCACTGAAAGCTCGGATAAATGGCACCATGTATTGATTTCGGTTGGCGACCATTTGTGACATCCATGCTTTGAAATGTTGCTTACGTTCTGTCTCTTCCCAGTTCAGCCAACTGGTTTCGTTGTCTTGGCAATAGGCATTATTGTTACCGCCTTGGGTGTGAGACAGAACATCAGCAGTGAGAATGTGTGGGATACCGAAGGCAAACAGCAAGCTAGCAATAAGGTTGCGTTTTTGCTTCTCACGCGTGGCGATGATCATCAGATTTTCTGTCTCGCCTTCAACACCGTAGTTTTCTGAACGATTGTCACCGTGACCGTCGCGATTTTCTTCGCCATTGGCTTCGTTATGTTTGTGCTTGTAAGACACTAAATCTTGCAGTGTGAAGCCATCGTGATACGTGATGTAATTTACGGTGAGTTTGTATGGCCAGTTCGCTGCACTGTAAATGTCACGAGAGCCCATTAATCGAGTGGCAAACTCTTTTAAATAGCCTTGATCACCGCGCCAAAAACTGCGGGAAATATCACGCAGTTTGTCATTACATTCGTTCCAACCAAATGGAAAGTTACCCACTTGGTAGCCATTTGGACCAATATCCCAAGGTTCGGCAATCAATTTGGTTTCACGCAAAATTGGGTCTTGCGCAACGGCTTTAAAGAAAGCTGCTTCTGGGTTGTAATCATCGCCCTGTCGACCTAACGTTGCAGCCAAGTCAAAACGGAAGCCATCGACTTTAAATTCGCTAACCCAGTAGCGCAATGTATCCATCACAAGGTTTAAGGCTGGTTGGTAGGTGAGATCCACTGTATTTCCGCAGCCAGTGTAATTGGCGAAGTGGTTGCCATGTTTGATGTAAAAACAGGAATCGAGGGCCTTCAGGTTGAAGATTGTAGGCCCTTCACCACCTTCAGCAGTGTGGTTGTAAACCACGTCGAGAATCACCTCAATGCCGTTTTTATGCAATTCGCGAATTGTTGTTTTTAATTCCGTAACGGCGTCTTGTTCTGCGTAGCGCGGATCGGGCACCATAAAGAGATAAGGGTTGTATCCCCAATAATTGACCTTTTCCATCTCTAGTAGGTGAGGCTCATGCATGCATGCTGCGACAGGTAGCAATTGCAGCGTGTTGATGTTTTGCTGTTTGTAAAAGGCCAGCATTTCAGGTGATGCAAGACCTAAATAGCGCCCCCTCAGCTTGTCCTCAACCTCTGGGTGGCGTTGGGTAATCCCTTTGACGTGCGTCTCAAACAACACCATCTCTTCTCTGGGTATACGCGGGTGATCCGTGTTTTGCCAGTCAAAATCATCTTCGATAACGACGCACTTCGGCATATCGAAACTTTTGGCTGGAGAGTAGGGAGGATGATAGTGGAGGGCTTTATCTATTGATTTTGCGTACGGATCAGAAATTAACAGTGGCTCGTCCTTGTGGGAGACAAGATAACCGTATTTTTGCCCCGGCTTAATATCTGGAATAAAAGTATGACGTATGCCAGCGTATTCATTCGGTAAACCGCGAAGCTCGTAGCTGCCATCGTCTGCAAACAATGCCAGTTGAATGTCTTTTACGCCCGGAGCATGAATAGAGAAGTTACAGCCTTCTTTATTCAATGTTGCGCCCAGGGGGTAGGGGCGAGAGAGAAGTCGTGTCATCGGAGATACTTTATTT